>NZ_BPRL01000007.1:0-281687 GCF_045862635.1 Kitasatospora sp. NE20-6 | reverse complement strand
CCGTCCAGCCGCCCCGGCCAGGAGCGGCCGGCCCTTGGTTCCAGTCGCCCGGTGGCGGCTCGGGCACGAGCGCGCAGAGCGTGTCGAAGGCGGTCCGGGTGAACCGCCGCCGGGTACCGGGCAGGGTGTTCGCCATCGCCACCAGCCCGACCCCGACACCGGGTCGAAGCCGACGAACGCCGAGAATCTCTTGGTGGAGCCGGAGTGGTGGAACAGTTCGCCCTCCCCCACCGTCCGATGGCCCCGGACCAGGCCGAAGCCCGAACCGTCGCGCCGGTGCGCGACCCGCGGCCGCCGCACCTCGCGCAGCGCCGCCCGCAGCGAGCGCCCTGCGCCGGTCCACTCCGGGACGGGCACCGCGTCCAACGCCAGGTGCGCCTGCAGGTAGCGCAGCATGTCGTCCGCGGTCGAGTGCAGGGCGGAGGCACCGGGGAGGGCGGGGATCCGGAACGACGGCACATGGCGGCCCCTCCGGTAGCCGATGCCCTGCTCGCGCCCGGTGCTGCAGGAGGTGTCGATCAGCCCCAGCGGCGCGGAGATCCGGGCGGCGACGTGACAGGCACTGCGGGGGACGGGCGTTGCTGCGGGAGACCGGAGCGGATCCGTCCGGCCGTGCGCGCGGGTGGACGGCCGGACGGCCGGACGGGGCAACGCCGGTGACGGGACGCCACCCGGACGGGCTGCCCCGATGCCGACCATAAGGACGACCCGACATTCACGCATCCGGTCGCAGACCGTCCGGGGGAGCGCGCGGCAGGCGCCGCGGTGCAGGGCATTTCGCGCCCGGGAATCCGCCTGCGGGCTGCGTAAACTGCGCCAGGCCCCATGCCGTGCGGCCGCGCCCCGTAGGATTCCGGTAGCAACACACTCCGAGGCGCGCCGGGAAGACTGGTCGGCACTGCACCACCGGTGTCCCCGTGCACCGGCAGGCAGTCCACCGCCCGCCCTAGGAGGTCCCCGCCGTGGCTACGCCGCCCGCGCCCGACCAGCGCCGCATCTTCCTCGGCCTGCTGCCGCTGCCCGAGCGGCGCTTCGTCGCCGATGCGCTGCGCACCGAGACCGTGGGTGGCGTCCTGCTGCTGCTCGCCGCGGTCGCCGCACTGATCTGGGCGAACGGCTGGCCGGCGTCGTACGCCACGGTCAGCGGGTTCACGTTCGGCCCGTCGAAGCCGCTGCACCTGGACCTGTCGGTGGAGGCGTGGGCCGAGGACGGCCTGCTGACCGTCTTCTTCTTCGTGGCGGGCATCGAGCTGAAGCGGGAGTTCACGGCGGGCGAGCTGCGGACGCCGAGCGCGGCGGCGCTGCCGGTGGTGGCCGCGGTCTGCGGCGTCGTCCTGCCCGCCGTCGTGTTCACCGTCGTCAACAGCGGCTCCGGTGGGCACCCGGCCGGCTGGGCCATCCCGACGGCCACCGACATCGCCTTCGCGCTGGGTGTGCTCGCCGTGGTGGGCACTCACCTGCCGTCCGCGCTGCGGGCGTTCCTGCTGACGCTGGCGGTGGTCGACGACCTGATCGCCATCCTGATCATCGCGGTCTTCTACAGCTCGGGCATCAGGTTGTGGGCGCTGGGCCTGTCCCTCGCCGGTCTGCTGCTGTTCTGGCTGCTCAACCGGGCGGGTGTGCACGGCTGGTACCTGTACGTGCCGCTGGCGCTGGTGACGTGGGCGCTGATGCACGAGAGCGGTGTGCACGCCACGGTGTCGGGTGTGGCGATGGGTCTGATGCTGCGCTGCACGACGCGTCCGGGCGAGGAGCACTCGCCCGGCGAGCACATCGAGCACCTGGTGCGTCCGCTGTCGGCCGGTGTGGCGGTGCCGGTGTTCGCGCTCTTCGCGGCCGGCGTCTCGGTGTCCCTGTCGGCGCTCGGCGACGTGTTCCACGAGGCGACGCCGCTGGGCGTGGTGCTGGGCCTGGTGGTCGGCAAGACGGTGGGCATCTTCGGCGGCACCTGGCTGGCGGCGCGCTTCACGCGGGCCGAGCTGAACCCGCAGCTCAGGTGGGCCGACCTCTTCGCCCTGTCGACGCTGGCGGGCATCGGCTTCACGGTGTCGCTGCTGATCAGCGAGCTGGCGTTCCCCGACGACCATGCGCTGGCCGACCTGTCGAAGACCGCCGTCCTGGTCGGCTCGGCGCTGTGCGCGCTGCTGGCGACGGTGCTGCTGAAGCTCCGCAACCGTCACTACCGCGAGCTGTACGACGAGGAGAACGTCGACGCGGACGACGACGGCGTCCCCGACGTGTACCGGCGCCCGGCGTGACGGCCCGTCGCCTGACACGCCGCCCGCGGGTGCCCGGAGTGGTGTCCGACGGACCGAGGGGGGCATGATGCTGAGCTGTCGATCGAGTGATGCCGCCGCGAAGGAGAACCGCTGATGCCCGCAGGAACCGCAGATCCGTACAGCACCGGCCGGGCCCCGTACGAGGGCGAGCGTTCCGTCGGGCAGCTGTTCGCCGCGGCCTCTGCGGACCTGTCGGCGCTCGTGCACGACGAGATCGCCCTGGCGAAGGCCGAGATCCGCGCGGACGTGAAGCGCGGCGTCACCGGCGGGGTGTCGCTGACGGTCGCCGGTGTGGTCGCTCTGGCAGCCGTCCCGATGCTGAGCTTCGCCGCCGCGTACGGCCTGCAGGCGCTCGGTCTGACGCTGGGGTGGTCGTTCCTGATCGTCGGCGGGGCCTACCTGCTGCTGGCGGCCCTGCTCGGGCTGCTCGCGATGCGCTCCTTCAAGAAGATCGAGAAGCCGCACCGGACCATCGAGGGGGCCCAGGCCACCGCCGACGTGCTGAAGAACGCGCGTCCGCGGCCCGCCACCAAGGAGGAGATCGACCGGGCGCTCGGCCGGATCTCCTGACCGCGCGCGTACTCGATCGTTGCCGAGCTGCGCGAGTGCCGGAGACGTGTTCGTAGCACGGGTATGACAGGCTCTCGGTATGCCGTTGGACCAGAAGCCCGTACCCGCGAAGCCCGCCGAGCCCCTGTCGGGGGCGGCCCGGACCGCCGAGAACGGGCCCGTACCCGCCGCCGGGAGCGGCCGGGCGGCCGAGGCGGCCCCCTGGAGCGTCCGCGAACCCGGCCCCTGGACGCACCGCGACGTCGCGGCGAACGGTGCGCGGTTCCACGTCGCCGAGGTCGGTGAGGGCCCGCTCGTCCTGCTGGTGCACGGCTGGCCGGAGTACTGGTGGGCCTGGCGCCACCAGATGACGGCGCTGGCCGAGGCCGGCTTCCGGGCCGTCGCCCTGGACCTGCGCGGCATCGGCGGCAGCGACCGCACCCCGCGCGGCTACGACCCCGGCAACCTGGCGCTCGACATCACCGGCGTGATCCGCTCGCTCGGCGAGCGGCGTGCACACCTCGTCGGGCACGGCTCCGGTGGCGCGCTGGCCTGGGTGGCCGCCGTCATGCGCCCCTCGGTGATCCGCAGCCTGACGGTCGTCTCGGCGGCGCACCCGCGCCACCTGCGGCGGGCGCTGCTGACCGACCGGCGCCAGATCGCGGCCTTCGATCACGTGCTGGGGTTCCAGCGGCCGTGGATCCCCGAGCGCCGGCTGGTCGCGGACGACGCGGCGCTGCTCGCCGAGTACCTCGATGCCTGGACGGGACCGCAGAAGCTGGAGCCGGCCGCGGTGGACGCGTACCGGCAGGCCATCCGCATCCCGTCGACGGCGCACTGCTCGATCGAGCCGTACCGCTGGCTGCTGCGCTCGCTGGCCCGGCCGGACGGCATCCAGTTCGCACGGCGGATGAAGCGGCCGATCACCGCGCCGACCCTGCACGTGCAGGGCGCCGCGGACCCGGTGCTGCTGGCGCACACCGCGCTCGGGGCGGGCGAGTACGTGGAGGCGCCGTACCGGTGGCGGCTGATGCCGGACGTCGGGCACTTCCCGCACGAGGAGGCGCCGGAGCAGTTCTCGGAGGAGCTGATCGCGTGGGTGCGGCAGCACAAGGAGTGAGACGGGCATCGCGAGCCCAGAAAATCTGACCATCACTCATATGACAGTCGCATAAGCCAGGTGGGCAGTCCGGAAGCGGTTACCGTTCACGGCCCACGGGCATCCATCCTTTATGACCTGGATGCCCGATCGCGATGCAGCCCCGCGCCGACGCCGCCGTGGAAGCCGCAACTCGCAGCACCTCACGCACGAGTCGGACTGGTCCTACGGGACCTCGCCGGGGCGGACGGAAGGCCAGGAGGCGCACCGGCTCGGCATCCCGCGCATCCTCGGCCGCCGCGCCCGCTGGGTGGGGGCCCGGCTCCGCCGCGAGGGCTGAGGACCGGCACAGGACCGGCACAGGACCGGCAGAGGGCCCCGCACAGCGAGGGCGGCGGAGCGGCGGCGCCCCCTGTTTCCCTGGCCCCGTTCCCAGCCTCTCCCGGCCCGCTGCGTTCGGCTCAGAGCGCGCAGCCCTCGGTGTCGACCCGCGCCGTCGCGCTCGCGCCGAGCGTCGCGTCTCCGGCCACCTCGGCGGCGGTCAGCACGTAGCCGGTGTCCGAGCTGTCCAGCGACTTCGCGAACACCACCCCGTACACCTCGCCGGACGGGGTGAGGAGCGGGCCGCCGCTGTTGCCCTGGCGCACGAGCGACCGGACCGAGTAGACGTCACGGACGACCTGGCCGCGGTGGTAGATGTCCGGACCGTTCGCCTGGATCCGGCCGCGGATCCGGGCGGGCTGCACGTTGAAGGCCCCGTTCTCCGGGAAGCCCGCGACGATCGCACTGTCGTTGGTGCGCGCGTCGCCGGCGAACGGCAGCGCCGGGGCGTTCAGCTTGGGCACGTCCAGGACGGCGATGTCGCGCTGCCAGTCGTACGTGACCACCGTGGCGTCGTACACCTTGCCGGTGCCGCCGACCTGCACGGTCGGCTCGTCCACCCCGCCCACCACGTGGGCGTTCGTCATGACCCGGTGCGGCGCGAAGACGAACCCGCTGCCCTCCAGCGTCTTGCCGCAGGAGGGGGCCGTGCCCACCACCTTCACCAGGCTCTGCCGGGCCCGCTGGACGGCCTCGGTGCCCGCGATGGCCGGGTCCGGGGCCTCGACCTCGGTGATCGGCTCGTGCTCGAAGGGGTTGAAGACCTGCGGGAAGCCGTTGCGGGCGAGCTCCCGGCTGAAGTCGGAGAACCAGTTCGGCGCGTCCGCCGGCAGGGTGTCCTGCACGGTCGACAGCACCGTCGACGTCCGCACCTGCTTGGACACCGTCGGCAGGGACGTCCCGGCCAGCGCGGAGCCGATCAGCCAGGCCACCAGCAGCATCGAGATCACGTTGACCAGCGAACCGCCGACGGCGTCGAGGGTCTTCGCCCGGCGGCGCCCGATCCGGCCGCGCAGCTTCCAGCCGAAGTGCGTCGTGACGGCCTGGCCGACCGCCGCGAAGACGATCACCACCACCACCGCGACCACCGAGGCCGTGGTGCCGGGCCCGAGCCGGTGCAGCAGGAACGGCAGCAGCTGCACCGCGATCAGGCCGCCGCCGAGGAAACCGAGCACCGAGAGCACGCCCACCACGAAGCCCTGCCGGTAACCCGACACGGCGAAGCCCACCGCGGCGGCGATCAGCAGCAGATCCAGGACATTCACCCCGATACCCTCCCATGGACCGGTCCTGCATCGGGACGCACCTGTGGACGGCGCCCGTGCGGACCCTTCGGCACGAAGCCGAACGACCCGGGACCGACCGGCGGGACGGCCGCCCGCCGACCAGCGGGCCGAGCGGTCAGCGGGCCGAGCGGTCAGCGGGCCGAGCGGTCAGCGGGCCGAGCGGTCAGCGGGCCGCCGGTCGGCCACCCGCCGGTCAGCGGGCCGAGCGGTCCCGGTCGCGATCACGGCGGGAGAGGCCGACGGCCTCCTCGGAGAGCTCCAGGGTGCGGCCGGCGTCCCAGGGCCGTTCCAGGCCGCTGAAGTGCAGGACCCGGTCGATCACCCCGGCGGTGAAGCCCCAGACCAGGCGGTCCGCCACGGCGAACGCCGGGCCGACGTGGCCCGACGGGTGGCGCAGCCGCGCGCGGTTCGCCGGGTCGGTCAGCTCCGACAGCGGCACCCGGAACACCGCGCCCGTCTCGGCGGGGTCGACCGGCGCGACCGGGGTCTCCCGGCGCCACCATCCCAGCACCGTGGTCACCACGAAGCCGGACACCGGGATGTACAGCGCCGGCAGCGTCGCGAACACCTGGACGCCCGCCGGGTCGAGCCCGGTCTCCTCCCGGGCTTCCCGCAGGGCGGCGGCGACCGGCCCCGGCCCCGCCGGGTCGCCGTCCTCCGGGTCGAGTGCGCCGCCCGGGAAGGACGGCTGGCCCGCGTGCGCCCGCAGCGAGCGGGCCCGCTCGATCAGCAGCAGGTCCGGACCGGACGGGCCGTCGCCGAACAGCATCAGCACCGCCGAGGGCCGCCCGCCCGCCGCCGGCGGCAGGAACCGGCTGAGCTGCTCCGGGCGCGCGGCCTCCGCCGCCGCGCGGACCGGCAGCAGCCAGTCGGGCAGGTCGTCCCGCTCGATGCGGGCCGTCACGAGGCGTCCCCGGCGCCGGGTCCGGTCGCGCCGGAGGCGCCGGTCGTGTCGGAGATGCCGGTCGTGTCGGAGGCGCCGGTCGTGTCGGGGGTCGGCGGGGCGGAAGGCGTGGCGGGGGCGGGGGCGGGGGCGGCCGGCAGGCCCGGGTAGTCCGCGGGCGGCCGCAGCCGCTGGCCGGGCTGGCCGCCGAGCTCGTACTTGAGGAGCTTCTGCGCCTTCTCCGGGTCGGTCTCGCCGGTGCCGTACGACGGGCAGAGCGGCGCGATGGGGCAGGCTCCGCAGGCCGGGCGGCGGGAGTGGCAGACGCGGCGGCCGTGGAAGACCACGCGGTGCGAGAGCATCGTCCACTCGGACTTCGGGAAGATCTCGGCCACCACGGCCTCGACCTTCTCCGGGTCCTCCTGTTCCGTCCAGCCGAACCTGCGGGACAGCCGGCCGAAGTGCGTGTCGACGGTGATGCCGGGCACCCCGAAGGCGTTGCCGAGCACCACGTTGGCGGTCTTGCGTCCGACGCCGGGCAGCGTGACGAGATCGGCGAGCCGTCCGGGCACCTCGCCGTCGTACCGGTCGCGCAGCGCGGCGGAGAGGCCGATCAGCGACTTCGCCTTGTTCCGGAAGAACCCCGTCGGCCGGATGATCTCCTCCAGCTCCTCCGGGACGGCCACGGCCATGTCCTCCGGAGTGGGGTACTTCGCGAACAGGGCCGGCGTCGTCTGGTTGACCCGCAGGTCCGTCGTCTGCGCCGACAGCACCGTCGCCACCAGCAGTTGGAACGGGTCGTCGAAGTCCAGCTCGGGATGCGCGTAGGGGTACAGCTCCGTCAGCGCCCGGTTGATCTTCCGCGCCCGCCGGACCATCCCGAGGTGGGTCTCCGGCTTCCTCGGCTTCACGGCGGCGGCCGCCTTCGGTGTCCGGACCTTGCTCTCTGCCATGCCCGAAGGCTACGCCGAACAGAACACGCGGCGGCAGGTTTCCCACGCGGCCCTGCCCCTGCCCCTGCCCGACGGCACGGCGGGAGCGGCCGCCCTGCCCGACCACCGCATCCGCACGGGCCGGGGCGGCCGGGGACCACGGACGACGAGGACGACGGGACGACGGGTCCGCCCGCGGCGGCGGACAGGACAGGACAGGACAGGCGAACGGCCTTTCGCCCCGTTCGTACCGGACCGCGACGGAATCGGCGCCCCGCCGTGCGGACAGGCCGTACGGCGCTCCCCCGGGCGCCGCCGATCCGGACACGATCCTCCCAGATCCCGGTGGCGATTTCGTGGCAGAACGATCTTTGACCGAGAATCAGATGAGATGACCGATAAAGCATTTACTCCGAGAACCCGAACAAACGGAGCATCACCATCTGATTCGAATTCACGTTTGACCTGGCCGCCGGGCGGCGGCATTGTTCGCCTCCGAGTGCGTACCCGTCCGAGGGTGCACTCGGATCGAGGGGAGTTAGACAAAAACTATGCTTAACGGCATATCACCCACCGGAAGAGGGGGAACGGGCCGCAGTACGCGTGCCCGGCTGGTGGCTCTGGCCGCGACAACCGCACTGGGCGTCGGCCTCATGGCCGCCCCGGCGATCGCCGCGGACAGTACGAGCGGCAGCACCGCGCCCGGAACCAAGCCCGTCCTGACCGCCCCGACAGCCCCGACCGCCCAGCAGCAGGAGATCCTGGACGCCCGGGTCGAGGCCAAGGCGACCGGCAGGACGGTGGCCGTCGAGACGATGACCACCGAGACCTCACGGACCCTGGTCAACCCCGACGGCACGCTCACCACGACCGACAACGCCAAGCCCGTCCGCGCCAAGCGCGGCGCGGCATGGGCGGACCTCGACGCGACGCTCCGCAGGAACGCCGACGGCACGATCAGCCCGCTCGTCACGTCGAGCGCGCTGGCCGTCTCCGGCGGCGGCAGCGGCCCGCTCGCCACCATCACCACCGCCGACGGCAAGAAGCTGGCCGTCGGCGCGCCCTTCGCGCTGCCCGCCCCGACGCTCGACGGCGACACCGCGACGTACGCCGACGTCCTGCCCGACGTCGACCTGGAGCTCACCGCGCTTCCGGACGGCGGCTGGCGCGACGTCTTCGTCGTCCGGACCGCCGCCGCGGCCGCCGACCCGCGGCTGAAGAGCATCCACTTCCCGATCACGGCCGCCGGCCTGAACGTCGCCACCGACGCCGCCGGCAACGTCAGCTTCAAGGACGGCACGGGCAAGGTGCGGCTCCAGGCACCCACGCCCTTCCAGTGGGACTCCACCTCGACCGCGGCCAGGACGCCGCCCCGGGCCGCTGCCCGGGACGACGACATCCCGAAGGTGCAGCGTTCCAGCAGCCGGGGCCCCGGTGAGAACGCCAAGGTCGGCCGGATCGGCATCAAGGCCGGCAACTCCGGGCTGGACCTGACCCCGGACCCGGCCACCTTCGGCAAGGGCTCCGGCCCCTGGTACCTCGACCCGACCATCAGCGCCGACAGCGCGTCGACCATGTCGGTCCAGGTCCAGGAGTACCACCCGGACACCAAGTACGCCGACAGCATCTCCAACCTCGGCCTCGGGTACTGCGGCTACAGCGACTGCACCGGCTCCGGCCGCGAGCGGGCCTACTACCGCATCGGCGTCAACTCGGCCATCTACAACCAGCCGGTCGACGCACCGGCTCCGCCGACCGTCTACAGCTCCACGTTCTACGCCAACGTGACCGGTGCCTCCAGCCCGAGCACCAGCACCCCGCTCGGTCTCTACTGGACCGGCGGGATCAGCTCGAACACCACGTGGAACAACCAGCCGTGCAGCGGCAGCGGCACGATGGGCGGCTGCAGCAAGATCGGCAACTCGACCTGGATCATCGGGACCGGGCCGATCGCGTTCGACGTCACGTGGCACATGCAGCAGGCGGCCGCCAACCACTCGGCCGATCTGACCGTCGGCGTCGCACCGGACGACGAGAACAACAAGTACTACCGCAAGCACCTCGCGAACAACCCGCACGTCACCACCAACTACGACATCACCCCCAGCATGTGGTGGCCGCGGACCAGCCCCACCCCGGGCTTCGCGAAGACCAGGTCGTACAACGACTGCCAGACCCCGGGCGGCAGCGCCTGGGACAACCCGGGCTGGGTCGGCGCCAACCAGAACATCGTGCTCAACGCGAAGGACTGGTCCCCGGCCGGCCTGCCGGTGTACGGCAACTTCCGCCTGTGGGACGACAACGACCCGAACTTCGGGTGGGTCGGCAACAGCCCGAAGACCGGCTCCTACAACGACGAGGCGGTGGCGGTCGGTTCGCTGACCGACGGCCACCAGTACGGCTGGACCGCCACGGCCACCGACGACACGCTCACCTCGCCGGAAACCTCGTGGTGCTACTTCCGGGTCGACAAGACCGCGCCGACGGTCGCGGTCGGTTCCACCGACTTCCCGCCGTCCGGCACGCCGAACGCCACCCCGGCGAAGTACGCGACCGACACCGGCACCTTCAGCATCACCGGCACCGACCCGGCGCCCGGCGCCGGCCTCAACGCCTCCGGCCTGGCCTGCTTCCGGGTCAGCACCAGCTCGACCCCGGTCACCGGCTGGCACTGCGGTGACGCGGGCACGCTGTCGGCCGACGCCAACGGCAAGGCCGCGTACAGCTACGTCCCGGGCACCTGGGGCACCAACATCCTGTACGTCCAGGCGCAGGACGACGCCGGCAACTACAGCCAGCCGTCCGCCTACAGCTTCTACGCGCCCTGGAAGCCGGGCACCATGCCGGTCTTCGGCGACCTCACCGGCGACCAGAAGCCCGACCTCCTGCTCCCGGACGCCAACGGCAACCTGCGGCTGATCAACACCAGCAACGACCCGGCGAACGCCAACCCGATCGCCGGCGCCGGGGCGGCCTCGCCGACCGGCACCTGGAACGGCGTCCAGGTCACCCACCGTGCCTCGCTGCTCGCCGGCAAGCCGGTCGACGACCTGATCGCCCACCCCGCGGGCGACCCCAGGCTGTACCTGTACGCCAACGACGGGCACGGCAACTTCGTCACCCGCACCGCGTTCTACAAGTCCGGCACCACCGTCAACTCGGCGGTGACCTGCCAGGACATCAACGGCGGCACGATCGCCTGCCCCGCCGACTTCGGCACCGACTGGACCAACGCCACGCAGATCCTCGCCGTCGGCACCCCCGAGGGCGAGAACGCCACCAAGGACGCCAACGGCAACTACGTCCTCACCCGGACGTCGATCCTCGCGGTGATCAACCACCAGCTGTGGCTGTTCCCGCCGGGCACCAGCAGCGCCCGGCTGCTGAAGCCGGTGGACACCCAGGTCTCCAGCGCCAACTGGGACACCTACGACCTGATCGGTCCCGGCCAGGCCAACGGCAACAACCAGCCCACCCTGTGGACGCGCGACCGGAGCAACGGCACCATCCACGCCTACCCGATCACCACGAAGGCCGGAGGCGGCGTCGACTTCAGCGCCCTCGTCGACCCGACCACCGGCTACATCAGCGGCACCGGAGGCGTCGACCCGACGACCTACCCGCTGGTGGGCTCCAACGGCGACCTCAACGGCGACGGCGTCGCCGACCTGTGGGCCAGGACCAACGACGGCCGGCTGCTCGTGTGGCCCGGTGCCGCCAACGCCGGCGGCACGGTGGTCGGTTTCACCGCCCCGAGCACCCTGGGTGACCTGCGCGCCCCGGCGGCCCGCTGGCGGCTGAACGAGACCGCCGGCGCGACCACCGCCGCGGACTCGGCCGGCCTGCACCCGGGCACCGTCAAGACCGGCGTGACCTTCGGTTCGGCCACGGTCAACAACCGCACCACCAACGTCGCGACGTTCGACGGCGTCAAGGGCGAGATCGACACCACCGGCACCTCGATCGACACCACCAAGTCGTTCACCGTCAGCGTGTGGGCCAACCCGGCGTCGGCCGGCGGCCCGGTGGTCAGCCAGGACGGCACCAGCACCAGCGGCTTCATCCTGTGGCCCGAGGCCTCGGACGGCACCTGGCGGTTCGGCATGTCGACCGCCGACGACAACAACTGGAGCTACGACCAGACCATCGTCGGCATGACCAGCGCCGCCCGCTACCAGAACGGCCGCTGGGACCGCCTCACCGCGAGCTACAACGCCACCGGCGGGCAGATCCAGCTGTACGTGAACGGCGTGCTCGCCGGCACCGGCATCCACACCAGCACGTCGGGCATCACCGGTCCCGTGATCCTCGGCCGGTACAAGTACCAGGGCGCCTCGACCTCGTGGTTCAAGGGCAGTGCCAGCGACCTCGTCGCGTACAACTACCCGACCGACCCGTGGTCGTCCACCGCCGGCCAGATCGCCCTGACCGGCTTCGCCGGCAAGTGCATGGACGTCAACGGCGGCGCCACCGCCGCGGGCACCGCCGTCCAGGTGTGGGACTGCAACGGTTCCACGGCGCAGCGCTGGACGGTCAACGCCAACGGCACGCTGAGCAGCAACGGCATGTGCCTGGACGCCCCCGGCGGCGGTACCGCCAACGGCACCGTGATGGAGATCTGGACCTGCGGCAGCAATCCCGCCTGGCCGAACCAGGTCTTCGTGCCGCTCGCGAACGGGGCGATCTACAACCCGGTCTCCGGCCGGTGCGTGGACGTGCCCAACGCGAACACCGCCAACGGCACGAGGCTGGCGCTGTACGACTGCAACCGCACGCCTGCCCAGACGTGGTCCGTCGGCCGTAGCTGACCCCGCCACGACGCAGTGAGGCCCGCCCCGCGGATCGCGGGGCGGGCCTTCGTCGTTGCCGGTCCTCCGGGGCCCGGAGGACGTGCGGGAGCCTGCGTCACCCGCCGGACCCGGCGGTCCGTGCGCGGAACGCGGCCACCCTGTCGCGGATCGCCTCGGCGTCCTTCCGCCGGAACCGCGCGGTCGCCGCCAGCCGCACCTCGCCGCCCGCCAGGAGCGGCAGGGTCACCAGGTAGAGCCGGTTGCCCGCGTTGCCGGCCTGCTCGACGACGTCCGGCTCGCCGAGGCGGGTCCACGGGACGCGCCGGGTCAGGCCGATCCTCCGCTCGGTGATGCCGTGCTGGTCGACGGTCATGCCCAGACGTGCGCCGAGGTAGGTGAACAGCAGCGCGCCGGCGGTGAGGACGGTGTACAGGATGCGGGAGCCCGCGCCGCCCTGGACGGTCCCGAGCGAGCAGAGGAGCGTCATCGCCGATCCGAGGACCACCAGGAGGACCCGCTGCGCCTTCGGGTAGAGCTTCACCATGCGTTCGACAGCCGCCTCACTGGTTCGCGGCCCACGCACGTGGGCCGGGTATGGGGCGATCGGCCCCGGCCGGGACGACCGGGGCCGGTCGTCCCGGCCGGGGCCGGTCACGTGTGACTGTTCCTATTCTGCTGGCCGTGCTATCCCAGCGGAATCGGCGGGTGCACCATCACGGAGTAGTTGGGCACCGGGATGGAGGTGAGGGCGGGCACGACGTACGGGCCGACCATCGGCCCCACCTGCCTGGTGACGTTGATCACGGTGGGCACCAGGGTCGCGCCGATCACCGTGTACTGGTAGGCGCCCGACATGGCGGTCCAGTTCGGGGTCTCCGCGACGTTGAACAGGTTCTTCGCCGCGTTCCAGGCGCCCGGTGCCGCCTCACCCGTGCCGCGGGTGAAGTTGAGCGCCGAGCCGTAGCGGGCCATGGACATCGACCCGCTGATGCCGAGCGTCCCGACCGTGAACACGGTGTCGAAGACGATCGACTCCTTGTTCTTGTCCCAGCCTCCCTCGTCCACGACCTTCTGGTGCGTGCGGACGGCCAGGGCACCGGCCTGGAGCGCCGCGCAGGCGGCCCACCCGACGGCGGGGACGAAGCAGCCGGCCGTCGCCATGCCGGTCGCGATGATCCCCCGGTGGTCCCAGGCCCAGCTGCCGGTCTCGGACGCGTAGTGCCCGAGGCAGCCGAGGAACCCGTGGCACTCGTCCTTCTTCTTGGCCGCGGCGTCGGCCGCCGCCTTGCGCCGGCTCGCCTTGTTCGCGTCCGTGTCGGCGTACGGGTTTCCGGTCGTGGCCGTCGTCTTCGTGGTCGTGGCCGTGGTGGTCGAACCACCGCCACCGCCGCCGCACGGGTCCTTGAGGACGTAGTAGCAGACCTGCTTGTTCCCGTCGCCGCACGGGTCGAGCAGCATGTAGTAGCAGGTCTTCTTCGGCGTGACCCGGCCGTGCTCGCACTGGCCGGGGCTGGAGCGGCAGTAGTCCATCATGTCCGGGTCGTAGAGACCGGTCGGGTCGGCCCGGTTGACCGGGTTGTTGTGCGCGTACGCGTACGCGTTCCACTGCTGCGGGTCCTCGCCGACCAGGAGCGGGTCGGGGTTGAGGAAGCGGCCGTGGACGGGGTCGTACTCGCGGGCGCCGAGGTTGGTGAGTCCGGTGGCGGTGTCGAGCGTGCCGCCGGCGAAGCCCTTGTCGCCGGCCCAGGCGCCCGGCGCGGGCTGGACGCCGCGCTGGTTGCCGAACGGGTCGGTGGGGCGGCGGGTGACGGTCTGCGCGGCGTCGGTGTCGATCTGGACCCCGCTGGTGCCGTGCGGGTCGGCGCACTGGTAGACGAGCTTGCCGCCGCCGGTGGCCGCGGTGACCCGGGTGACGGTGATGCCGCCGGCCCCGCTGTAGTAGCGGACGTCGGACATGGAGCCCGTCGCGGTGTCCAGGGTCAGTTCGTCCATGCCGATGTCGACCGTGGTCCGGCCCGGGTTGCGGCGGATCAGCTGGTTGCCGTCCGCGTCGTACAGGTACGACGTGCCCGGGGCGGTGCCCTTGGCGATGGTGTCGAGCCTGTCCTCGCCGTTCCACGCGAGGTTCGTGGTGCCGGACGCGTCGGTGATGCCGGTCGTGCGGCCCATCACGTCGTAGGCGTACGTCGTGGTGGCCGTGCCGCTCGCCGACCTGGTCGAGGAGGACAGCAGCGCGTGCGGTCCGCCCTTGCCGTCACCCGTGTTGACGGTCTTCGGGGTGCCGAAGACCTGCGTGGTGGTGGCGTCGTTCGCGGTGACGCCGTTGACGTCGTGCTGCACCAGGGAGGTGCGGTTGCCGGTGGCGTCGTAGCCGTAGGACTGCCAGTACGGGGACGGGCCGCCCACGGTGGGCCTGGCCGGTGTGCCGGTCGTGGCCGGACCGTCGGCGTTGGTGCACCCGCCGACGCCGGGGACGGACGGCGCGGGCCTGGTGCTGGTGCCCCCGGTGTCGGTCCAGGCGTTGGTGAGGCGCCCGAGGTGGTCGTAGGTGAAGCACTGCAGGTCGGTCGCCGTGGCGCTCTGCAGGTCCGTCACCGAGGTGACCTGTCCGGACGGTGCGTAGGTGTAGCCGACCTGGTCCAGCGAGGTGGTGCCGGTCTGCCGGTCCAGGAATGACTGCACGACCCGGCCGGTGGCCCAGTCGTACTGCTGGGTGGAGACGACCTGGTTGCCCCAGTCGCCGACCGTGGTGCGGGTCGGACGGCCCATCGCGTCGTACTGGACGTCCGTCACCAGCGTGCTGTTGCCGCCGGAGGCCATCAGCAGGCCGGTGTTGGTGTACAGGAAGTCGACGCCCTCGGCGGGCAGGCCTCCCATCGCCGGCAGGTCGGTGTGGATCAGCGATCCGAGGACCGGCGAGTACTCGTTGGCCGTCGTGTAGGTGCCGCCCAGCGCGCCCTCCGTGGCGGGAAGGGTCAGGCTGGTGCCCAGCGGGCGGTACATCCCGTCGTAGCCGGTGATCGCCTGGGTGTAGGCCTTGCCCGACGTGCCGCCCACGTAGCGGGTGGACGAGGCGAGCTTGCCCTTGCCGCCGGCGACGGAGTCGTACGTCCAGCCCGCGAGCTGGTTCGCCGGCGCCACGCTGCCCGCGTACAGGCCCGTCTTGCGGCCGAGCGCGTCGTACGCGTACGCCAGGGTGGTGCCCTTCGCGTCGGTGGTCGACGCGATCCGCGAGTCCTGGTCGTACGCGGTGTCGGTCCGGCCCGTGTCCGGGTCGGTCACGGACGTCTGCCGGCCGTGCAGGTCGTAGGTGTACGCCCAGCTGTTGCCGGTCGAGTCGACCCGGGTCGCCGGCTTGCCGGCCGGCGTGAAGGTGAACGTGGTGACGTTCGCGTCCGCGGCGTTGCCGGTGGCCGTGGCGGTGCGGTACTGCCACTGCTGGGTGGTGCGGCCGCGCGCGTCGGTGAAGGTGCTGGTCGGCGTGCTGCCCTGCGGCGGTGTGACGTCCGTACGGTCCGCACCGGGGTGGGCGGTCGTGGTGGACCACTGCTGCTGGCCGTAGGACACGAAGGCCTCCGTGACCTTGCGCCCCGTGCCGTCGTACGTGACCCAGGTCTGGGCCGGGACCTGCGCGTCCTGCGGCGCGAAGATCGTGCCGTTGGGCTGGTCGGCACCGTCGAAGTACGGCGAGGAGGCCTTGACCGCCCAGCCGTGCGAGTCGTACACGGTGTCCGTGATCAGCCGTCCCGTGCCGCCGGTGGCCGGGGTCTCCTGCTTCTGCCGCAGGCGGCCCTGGCCGTCGTACAGCTCGGTGCCGGTGAGGTACGAGCCGTCCTCCGTGAGCGACTGCGAGGTCACCACGGTGGGCGTGGTGCCGTTGCTGACCGCGTACGAGAACTTCGCCGTCGGGCTGAGGCCGGTCGCCCGGTCCGGCTGCCACACGGCCGTCAGACGGCCGAGGCCGTCGTACTGCCGGGTGGTGGCCAGGCCGTTCTGGTCGGTGGTGACCAGCGCGAGGTGGCGGCCCGGGTCGTACGTCTGCGAGGTCGTCCAGGTGGCGCCCATCGGGCCGGTGACCCTGACCGTCGTCGGCAGCGCACCGGTCGCCGGCACGAACGCCGTCGTGGTGGTCGTGCCGTCGGTGTCCGTCGTCGTGACCGCGCGGCCGTACGCGTCGTACGCCGTGGTGCTCAGCTGGGTGTACTGCGGCTGGCCGCCGGCGTCGTAGGAGTCGAGGGTCCACGAGCCGGTCTCGTCGCCGGCGGCTCCGGCCTGTCCGAAGGCGAGGCCGTCGTACCGGGTCCGGGTGTCGGAGACGGTGTTGTCCTTGTTCGGGGTGGTCCCGCAGGGACCGGCCACGGCGCGCTTCCCGGAGACCAGCGAGAGGAACTGCGGGTTGCTGCTCGTCGCGTAGCTGAGCGTGGTGCAGACCTCGGGGGCCGCGGCGGTGCCGTCGCCCTTGTCGTCGATCCGGCTCGTCCGGTTGCCGTTGGCCGGGTCGGTCGTGGTCACCGACGAGGTGGTGCGCCACGAGCCGCCGGACAGCTTCGACCAGGAGGTGGTCGTCGAGGACGTCGCCCCGTAGCGCGCGACCAGGTCGGGCATGCCGTTCTGCTGCGTGTGCGTCGCCGTCACCACGTCACCGGACGCGACCGTGGACGACGCCTCCTGCACGGAGCCGCCGGCCTTGTCGTACGTCTGGGTGCCGATCACGGCGCCGGCGCGCCACCTGTCGTCCGTCACCGTGGTCGCCGGGGCGCCCGGGTACGGCGTGAAGGCCACCGACACGCTGCGGGCCGTGCCGTTGGCGAGGTGGTCGTCGTTCATGCCCCGCAGGTAGGTGGTGACCTTCTGGGTCCTGGGCGCCTCGCCGCCGGTGCCGCTGCCGGTCGTCACGGTGACCGTCCGGTAGCCGCGGAAGTCGTCCCAGGTGCGGACCTTGGGGTCGGTGAACTCGCCGTCGCTGCGGTGCCAGGCGGCGCCGCCGCCGTAGGAGTAGCCCGTCGTCCTCGTCAGCCCGGATCCGCTGACCGGGTCCGACTCGTTGACCGCGGTGACCGTGTACTTGTGGAACCAGTCGTTCACCGGGTCCGGTGACGACGAGCCCGGCAGGTACCAGTGCACCGGCATGCAGGCCATCGTGTTGGAGTCCTCGGAGGACGGCATGCGGCTGCTCACCCGCGAGCACTCCGGGTCGGCGTAGACCACGCTGATCCGGCCGCCGGTCTCGGTGGTGATCTGCTGGATGCGCGGCCGGTAGAACGCCGGCTGGGCCGGCACCAGGCCGTCGACGCGGTTCGCCAGCTCACGTGCCGTGAAGCTGACCGCGGGGAGTGCCACGGCCGCCTGGCCGTCGGTGCCGGTGCGCTGCACCGACGACAGCCAGAGCGAGGGCTTGGTGCCGTCGCCCGGGTCCGGGAAGCTGTGGCTCAGCGCCCAGGAGTCGACCTGACGGTACGCGCCGCCGACCAGGACCTGCGTCTCGATCTTCGACAGCATCAGCGGGGACCAGAAGGTCGGCCCGTAGTTGGTGCAGGTGCCGCTGGAGGCGCAGTTCTGGTCCAGCGGGGTCTCCGGCCAGTTCGCCTGGTTGGCCGTGGTGCGCTGCGCGGTGGTGCAGGTGACCGAGCCGGAGGCGGTGCACCGCTCGGTGGTGGTGAACAGCACCTTCGCGGCCGGCTTCAGGGTGCCGTTGGCCGCGATCTGCTCCGGCAGCCGCTGGCCGTAGGCGATCTGGGTCGGCTCGGTGGCCCGGACGTACGGGGTCAACGTGCCGGTGCCGTTGTTCTGGCCGCCGCCGCGGCCGTAGTGGTTGAGGTCCTGCTGGTAGCTGTAGGTGACCAGGTTCTGGTGCGTGTCCACGACGTAGTCGAGGTTCCAGCGCCAGCCCTCCTGGCACCACGAGGCCTTGCCCTTGGCGGAGTCGTAGCAGTCGTCCCCGCTGTTCGGCGAGTAGACCGGCTCGTACGCCACGGAGTTGGTCGCCGGGTCGCTGTGGTTGCCGCCGGGCAGGTGGTTCTGACCGAAGTAGTACTGCGTGCCGTCGGAGGTCGTCACCCGCCAGTACTCGCCGGAGCGCGCCTCGTTGGCCGCGCCGGTGAGCTGCTCGATCTTCGCGCCGTCGTCGCCCTGGAGGTGCCAGGCGCCGGTGGTGTCGTCGCGCACCAGGGTGCCCGAGTGGCTGCCGAGGTTGAGGACGGCGTTCTGGCCGGCCCAGCACTGGTCGCCCGATCCGGTGATCCCGTCCTTGTCGCAGGACCGGTACGAGCGCTCGACGAAGCCGGGCTGGTACTCCCAGCCCTCACCGATCCACGACGACTGGGCGTTCTGCGCCGAGGTCTTCCCGTCCACCGTCGAGGAGCTGTAGGACAGCGACACCGACGGCGCGGAGCCGCCGATCGAGTCGGGCGTCTCGATCTCGTACGAGTAGGTGAAGTTGCCGATGTTCGTCCCGGAGCTCCACGCCGCGGACGGCGACAGCGGCGAGGCGGCGTAGGTGCCGGTGGCACCGCCGGCGGAGGTGGTGGCGGCCAGCACCGTCGCCGACGGGGCCGCCACCGCTCCGGCGGGCACGGCCTGCACCGCGCGGCTCGTGCCGGCCGGGGGCGGCGAGCTCTTCACCGCGCTCTTCACCGCGCCGGGCGCGGACGCGCCCGCGACGGCGACCTCGGCCGTCAGCACCCCGGTCGCCGGGTCCACGCGGGACGCCACCGGGGTCTGCTTGCGGCACTCCGCCTTCTCCGGCGTGGTCAGCGCACACGCCGGCAGCGCCACCAGCCGGGCCCGGTCGGCCCAGCCGGAGCCCTGGAGGGCCTTCAGGTCGAGGGCGACCCGCACCGTGCGGTCACCGCCCGCGGCGGCGTCCGGGTCGGTCAGTGCGACCACCGGACCGGCCGCACCCGCGGCACCGCCCCTGTCGCTCCCGGCCACCTCGACCTTGAGCGACCGCACCGGGCTGTGCTCGCCCGGTGCCACCTTGACCGGCAGCTTCCCGGCCTGCACCGGTCGGGCGTCCGGCAGGGCCACCGTCGCCGAACCCGTCGGCACCGCAGCCGGGCTGCCCGGCTTCCACTCCCCCGGTACCGGGTACGCCGGCGCAACCGGCGTCCCGGGGCGGGCGTCCTTGCCCTTGACCGATTTCTGCCCCGAAATCGGCGTCTTCGGCGGCGTCCACACCTTGCCGTGCGGCTGTCTCAACGCCAGGGCCTCGGCCGAGGGAGCCGCCAGCAGCGGCATGACCAACGCCGACAGTCCGATGACTCCGAACCACCGGCGTGCCTTCCCCCGTACGCGTTTTCCCAGCGGCGCACCACTACGCCATTCCCCCACGGATAACTCCTCAGAGAATCGTCCCCATGCAGTTCGCACAGTCGTGCGACTGCCGACGAGACCCTAGGTGGTGCACTTACCGACCCTTTATCATTTTTAGATATTTTACTGAGTCTTGACCATGCGTCAGAGACATACGCCATCGAACACCCCCAGATTTACCGGGAGAATGCGGAGTTGACGCTTCCGAACCGGCGCGGCTCCCTTTCCCGCGCGGGCCCGCGGCCCGCGGACACCGACCGCGACGATGCCGGGCGAACAGGACGGGCAAGGCGGGCAGGACGGACAGGGCGGGCGACGGGCGGGGCGGACAGGTGCGGCGGGGTCAGCGGCCCTGCGCGTGGTGCCCGTGGTCGGCGGGGTGCCCCTGGTCGGCCGGCCCGCCGAGCGGGGTGCCGCAGCGGACGTTCCAGCGCCCGGCGCGTCCGCTGAACCCGGTGGCGGTGAGCGGGGCGACGTCCAGGCGCCGGAAGGCGGAGGCGGGGGCGCCGAGGGCGTGCAGGACGGCGGCGCGGACGACCTCGGGTTCGACGACGGCGACCAGCCGGGCCGGTCCGTCACCGTCGTCGCGGAGGACGAGCGCGTCGAGCCAGCCGGCGACCCGGTCGAGCAGGCTCCGCAGGGGTTCGCCGCCGTGCGGTGCGGCGTCGGGGTCGGTGAGCCAGCGGCCGACGGCATCGGGTTCGGCGGCGGCCACCTCGTCGAGGGTGCGGCCCTGCCAGCGGCCCATGGCGCAGGGGGCGAGGGCGGGTTCGTCGTCGGCGTGCGGCGAGAGCCCGAGGGCGTCGGCGGTCTGCCGGCAGCGCGGGGTGGGCGAGAGGAGGACGCGTCCGGCGGGCCGGAGGGTGCCGCGGGCGGCGGTCGCGGTGCGGAGGCCGAGGGCGTCGAGCGGGCGGCCGTCGTCGAAGCGGGCGGTGCGGGCGGACTCGCTCATGGCGGCCGAGATCAATGTCACGTGCACGGCGTGTCCTCTCGTGACCACTGCCTCCCGGCGGGCGGTCGGCACGCCGCCTTCCGCGGGCCGCACCGGCACGTACGGCTTGCGGGCGGCACGGGTGCGCCGTCCGCACGCCCTTGGCGGGCCCTGCCGTCGACAGTACCGCCGATCCGGTGCGCGACGGCCCGACGGGAGCCCGGCGGCCTGCCGCACCCCGGGCACCCGCCGCACCCGCCGCACCCGGGCGCCCGCCGGGCCCGGCGGGCCGTCAGAGGTGGCGGTGCAGGAACGCGAGGGCGGCGCGCTCGTCCTCGGGTCCGCCGCCCTCGTGGCCGTTGTAGCGCCAGACGTCGATCTCCTTCGGACCCGCGTAGGCGTTGTGCGCGGCGAAGACGGTGGACGGCGGGACGATCTGGTCCATCAGCGCCACCGAGAAGCGGGCGGGCACGACGGCCCGGCGGGCGAAGTTGACGCCGTCGACGTACGCGAGGGTGCGGTGCACGGTGTCCTCGGTGCCGCGGTGGACGGCGAGGTACTCGGCGATCTCCCGGAACGGGTGGCTGTCGGTGACGACCACGGCCCGCGGGAAGTCGCAGAGGAACGGCACGTGCGCGACCACGGCCGCCAGGTCGGGCACGAGTCCGGCCACGGCGAGGGCGGTGCCGCCGCCCTGGCTGCTGCCGAGCACGGCCACCCGGGCGGCGTCGACGGCGGGCAGGTCGCGGGCGGCGTCGACGGCGCGCACGGCGTCGGTGAACAGCCGCCGGTAGTAGTAGTCGTGGGGGTCCTCGATGCCCCGGGTCATGACGCCGGGCACCTGGGGTCCGGCCGGGCCGGAGTCGGGTGTCGCGCCGCGGCTCCAGACGGAGCCCTGGCCGCGGGTGTCCATCTGGAGGTGGGCGAAGCCGGCGGACGCCCAGAGCAGGTTCTCCAGGGCGTCGCCGCGGCCGCCGCCGTAGCCGACGTACTGGACGACGGCGGGCAGCGGACCCTCGGCACCGTGCGGGACGCGCAGCCAGGCCCGGACGGGCTCGCCCCGGAAGCCGGGGAAGGCGACGTCGAAGACGTCGACCGTCCGGAGTCCGGTGTCGACGGGGGTGACGGTGACCCCGCCGCCCGCGGCGCGGGATTCGGCGAGGGTGGCGGCCCAGAACGCGTCGAAGTCCTCCGGGTCCTTCTGGGCGCTGCGGTAGGTGCGGAGCTGGTCCTCGGGAAGGTCGGTGTGCACCGGTGGCTCCTTCGGCCTCGGCGGAAAGGATCTCCGCCCCACCGTAGTCGGAGCGGTCCACCTGTCCCGGCCTCTGCCGCCGCTCCCGGCGAAGCGGGGTACCGGGCGCGGGAGGCCGGAACAGGTGGAGTTTCGGGTCCGGTCAGACCGCGTCGAAGGACGCGTGCAGCCGGCGGGTGTGGTCGAGCGGGCGGACGGGTCCGGTGAGTCCGACCTGCGCGGTCAGCCGGTGGTCGGTGCTGGAGGCGGCGAACCGCAGTTCCAGCGCGCCGGGTTCGACGATGCGCCGGCCGTCGCGGCCGGTGAAGGAGGCCAGGTCGGCGGGCACGGTGACGGTGATCCGGCGGGACTCCCCGGCGGCGAGCGGCAGGCGGTGGTAGCCGATGAGCCGCTGCACGGGCTGGACGACGGACGCCACCGGGTCGTGCAGGTAGAGCTGCACGATCTCGACGCCGTCCCGCGGGCCGGTGTTGCGGACGGTCAGGGCGAACCGGAACCCGTCCGCCGTGTCGGCCTGTCCGGATTCGGCCATGAGGTCGGACCACGCGAACGTGGTGTAGCTCAGGCCGTGGCCGAAGCCGTACGCCGGGGTGGGGTCGGTGCTGGAGACGTCGGTGGCCTCGCCGAGGCGGGCCGCCAGGTAGGTGGACGGCTGCACGCCGGGCCGGCGCGGCACGCTGACCGGCAGCCGGCCGGACGGGTTGAGCCGCCCGCTGAGCACGCCGGCGACGGCGGCGGTGCCCTCCTCGCCGGGGAAGAAGGCCTGCACGATCGCGGCGGCCTCGCCCACGGCACGGCCGAGGGCGTACGGCCGTCCGGCGAGGAGGGTGACGACGACGGGGGTGCCGGAGTCGAGCAGCGCGTCGAGCAGCTGCTGCTGCACGCCTGGGAGTTCGAGCGTCTCGGCGTCGCAGCCCTCGCCGCTGGTGCCGCGGCCGAAGAGTCCGGCGCGGTCGCCGAGGGCGAGGACGACGACGTCGGCGCCGCGGGCGGCGGCGACGGCCTCGGCGATGCCCGTGGTGTCGGCGGTGTCGATGTCGGCGCCCCGGACGGTGACGATCTCGCTGCCGTCGAACTCCGCGGCCAGCGCCTGGCGCAGGGTGGGGAGTTCGACGCCGAGCGGGGTCTCGGGGTGCTGCGATCCGACGTGCACGGGGAAGGCGTAGCAGCCGAGGACGGCGGTCGCGGCCTCGGCGTTGGGGCCGATGAGGGCGATGCGGGCCGGCCGGGCGAGCGGCAGGGTGCCGTCGTTGCGGAGGAGGACGACGGCCTGCTCGGCGATCTCGCGGGCGAGGGCCCGGTTGGCGGCCGGGTCGAGGTCGACGGTGCCGCGCAGGGCGGCGGCATCGGTGAGGTCGGCGCCGGCGAGTACGGCCGGGACGGGGCTCCAGTCGGGGTCGAGCAGGCCGAGTTCGGCCTTCTGCGTGAGCACCCGGCGCAGGGCCCGGTCGATCAGCGCCTCGGGGATCCGGCCGGCGGTGACGGCCTCGACGAGGGGCTCGCCGAACGTCTTGACGGTGGGCAGCTCGACGTCGACACCGGCGGCGAGGGCGGCGGCCGCGGCGTCGGCCCAGCTGCCGGCGACGCCGTGCAGGGTCTTGAGGAAGCCGATGCCGAAGTAGTCGGCGACGACGGTGCCCTCGAACCCCCAGGTGTCGCGGAGGAGTTCGGTGAGCAGGCGCTCGTCGACGGCGGACGGCACGCCGTCGGTGTCGGTGTAGGCGTGCATGACCGACCGCACGCCGCCCTCGCGGACGGCCATCTCGAACGGCGGGAGGATGACGTCGGCTCGCTCGCGGGGGCCCATGCCGACGGGGGCGTGGTTGCGCCCGGCGCGGGAGGCCGAGTATCCGGCGAAGTGCTTGAGGGTGGCGACGATCCCGGCGGACTCCAGGCCCTGCACGTACGCCGTGCCGACCGTCCCGACGAGGTACGGGTCCTCGCCGATGGTCTCCTCGACCCGGCCCCAGCGGGCGTCGCGGACGACGTCCAGCACGGGCGCGAGGCCCTGGTGCACGCCGACGGCGCGCATGTCGCGGCCGATCGCGGCGGCCATCTCGCGGACGATCCCCGGGTTGAAGGTGGCTCCCCAGGAGAGCGGCACCGGGTAGGCGGTGGCGCGCCAGGCGGCGAAGCCGGCCAGGCACTCCTCGTGGGCGAGGGCGGGGATGCCGAAGCGGTTGGCGGCGGTGATCCGGCGCTGGGTGCGGAGCAGGGAGAGGGCGCCGATCGCCGGGTCGACGGGGGCGGTGCCGAACGGCCGGGTGAGCTGGCCGAGGCCGTGCGGCAGGAGCTCTTCGAGGTCGGCCGCCGGGTCCATCTCGTTCTGGTACGGCGCCACTTCGGCGCCGTCGTCGGACGCGCCGACCCAGACGCCGAACAGCTGGGCGATCTTCTCGCGCAGGGTCATCGCGACGATCAGCGCGTCGGCGCGGGCCCGGGCGTCGAGAGTGGTGTCGTGCCAGGCGGGCGTGGCGGGTGCGGTCTCTACGGCCAGGTTCACGTCGGTCACTTTCCTCCGACGCCCATGAGCCCCTGGACGAGGGCGCGGCGGGCGAACAGGTAGACGAGCAGGATGGGGATCATGGAGAGCACGACGGCGGCCAGCAGGCCGGGCACGTTGATGCCGTACTGGGTCTGGAAGTCGTAGAGGCCGAGGGTGACGACCTTCGTCTCGTTCGACTGGGTCAGGACCAGCGGGAAGAGGAAGCCGTTCCACGCCTGCAGGGCGGAGAAGACCGTGATGGTGGAGAGCCCGCCCTTGGAGAGCGGCAGCACCAGCTGGAGGAAGACGCGCCAGGGGGCGGCGCCGTCCATCGCCATCGCCTCGTACAGCTCGGAGGTGATGTCGCGCATGGTGCCGGTGAGGATGAGCGCGCAGACCGGCAGCGAGAACGCCGCGGTCGGCAGGATCACGCCGATGAGGTTGTCGTACAGGCCGGCCTTGCTGATGACGTAGAACATCGGCACGATCACCGCCTGCGCGGGGATCGCCAGGCCGAGCAGGAACAGCCGGAAGACGGCGGTCGTGGTGCGGCCGCGGCTGCGCACGATGGCGTACGACAGCGGCGGCACCACCAGCAGCACGATGGCGACCACGCTCACGGTGACGATCAGCGTGTTGAGGAAGTACTGGCCGAAGCCGCCGCTGAGGTCGTCGATGTAGTTCTGCAGGGTCAGGTGCTTCGGCAGGCCGAGCGGGCCGGCCGCGGCGTAGTCGGAGCGGGTCTGCAGGGTCGCGGCGAGCAGCACGTACAGCGGCAGGCCGACGACGGCCAGCCAGACGAGCGAGCCGAGACCGGCGAGAACGTTGGGACGGCGCCTCATCACAGGCCCTCCGAGGTGCTGCGCATCTTGTCGTAGCCGGAGAGGCGCACGACGAGGAGCGAGATGACGGTGGCGACGATCACGAGCAGCAGCGCGATGGCCGAGCCGGCGCCGAAGTCGAAGCCCTTGAAGGCCTTCTGGTACATGTAGTAGGCGCTGATGGTGGTGTCCGTGCCCGGTCCGCCCTGGGTGAGGATCAGCACGGTGTCGAAGGTGGTGAGGCCGCCGACGACCATGAGGATCACCGAGGTGATGACCGCGTTGCGCAGCTGCGGCAGTGTGATGTGGAAGAACTGCCGGATGCGCCCGGCGCCGTCGATCGCCGCCGCCTGGTAGAGCACCGGTGGCACGGCGCGTGCCGCACCCTGGTAGATCAGCGTGTGGAACGGCGTGAACTGCCAGGCCCCGACGAAGACGAGCACGCCGATGGCGCTGTTCCGGGAGCCGAAGAGGTTGCCGTCGCCGAAGAGCCACTGCATCTCGGCGGGCACGCCGAAGTTGGGGTCGAGCAGGGCCCGCCAGAGCACGGAGACCGCGGTCGCCGAGAGCAGCAGCGGGACGAAGTAGATCGCCGACAGCACCGCGCGGTTGCGCTGCTGTCCGGCGGCCCACACGCCCAGCAGGATGCTGATCGGGGTCTGCACGGCGACGCCGAGCAGGGTGAGCAGCAGGCTGAGCCAGAGGCTCTTGATCATGACGGGGTCGTCGAACAGTCCGGTCCAGTTGTCGAACCCGGCGAACTCGGGCGAGCCGAGGCCGTTCCACTTGGTGAACGAGAGCACGGCGACGAGGAGGAGCGGGACGATCGCGAAGAGGACGAAGAAGAGGGTGGCGGGGACCGCCCAGACGAAGCCCGGGCGGCTCACCGTGGCGCCGGCCCGGTTGTCGGCCCGGCGCCCCTCCACTGCCTTGGTGGTGGCGATGGTGGTGGTCATGGTGCGACCTGTCTCCGTGTCAGGAGGTCGGCAGGGCCTGCATGGCCTTGATGAAGCCGCCCTCGTCGATCTGGCCGTTGAGGAACTGCTGGACGGCCTGGTGGATGGGGGTGATCGCCGCCGGCGGGTAGGCCTGGTCCCAGGAGAGCTGGAACGACGGCGCGGCCTTGACCAGGTCGAACTGGTAGGTGGAGTACGCCGGGTTGGCGGCGGTGTTGAGGAACTTCTCCGTGGTGGTGGTGGTCGGCAGGTTGCCGATCGCCAGCTGGGCCTGCACGAACTCGTCGGAGTACTGGAGCTTGAGGAACTCCGCGACGGCCTCGGGGTGCTTGGTCTTCTTCAGCACGGAGTAGAAGTTGTTGGTGTTGCCGACGACGTTCGTCGGGTCGCCCTTGCCGCCGGCGACGGTCGGGAAGGAGCCGTAGCCGAGGTCGGTCTTGGTGAAGTCCGGGTTGGCGTCCTGCTGGGTGGAGTACTCCCACGAGCCCATGAGCTCGAAGGCGGCCTTGCCGCGGGCGAGGAGCGCCGGGGAGCCGCCGTCGGTGAACTTCACCGAGTCGAAGTTGGTGCCGAACGCACCGGCGTCGACGAGCTGCTTGAGCAGGCCGAGGGCCTTCTTGCTGTCGTCGCTCGCCCAGGCGGCCTTGTCGCCGCCGAGCGCCTTCTCGAACAGGCCGGGGCCGGCGACGCGGTCGTAGAGGTACTCGAACCACATCAGGGTGGGCCACTGGTCGCCGCCGCCGAGGGCGATGGGGGTGATGCCCTTGCCCTTGAGGGTCTGCACGGCGGCGAGCAGCTCGTCGAAGGTCTTCGGGGCGGTGACGCCGGCGTCGGCGAGCACCTTCTTGTTGCTGAACATCAGGACGGGCTGGGTGCCGCGCATCGGGACGCCGTACGACTTGCCGTCGATGACCGCGGTGTTGAAGACCGACGGGAGGAAGTTGGCCTTGAGGCCGGGGTCCTTGGCGATCATGTCGTCGAGCGGCTGGAGCAGGCCGGCGTCGACGAAGGGCTTGATGCTGCCGCCGCCCCAGTTGAAGAAGACGTCGGGCGCCTGCTTGGTGTTGATGATCGTCTGGAGCTTCTGCTGGTAGTCGGCGCCCGGGATGGTGTCCAGGACGGCCTTCACCTTGGAGGTCTTGTTGAAGGTCTCGACGAGCTGCTTCTCGACCTTGTTCGTGGCGTCGCCGTAGACCAGCACGTGGATCTCGCCGGAGCCGCTGTCGGCGGAGGATCCGGAGCCGGAGCCGCAGGCCGTGAGCGTGAGACTCAGGGCGATGGCGGCGCTGCCGGCCAGGGTGCGGGGGAGCCAGGCGTTTCTTCTCATCGCAGTTGCCTTTCGAAATCTTTCGGCATCATTACCGAAATCTGTGGCGCGCTGCGACGCTAAGACCCCCCGCCGGGAGGGGTCAACCCCCGGTAGGACAGTTACCCGAACGTGACCTCGACCGGTGCCCTATGCTGCACGGCATGCGCGAAGAGGAGGAGGCCGGGCGCGTCACCCTGGCCCAGGTGGCCGAAGAGGCAGGCGTCTCCGTCTCGACGGTTTCGAAAGTTCTCAACGGCCGGCAGGACGTGTCCCGCCCGACCCGGGTCAAGGTAGAGCGTCTGCTGGAGCTCCACGGCTACCAGCGCACGCCCAAATCGGCCTGGGAGGCGCCCCTCATCGAGATCGTCTTCCACGAGCTCGACAGCATCTGGGCGATGGAGCTGATCCGCGGCATCGAGAACGTCGCGAAGGAGCACGACGCCAGCGTGGTGCTGACCGAGAGCGGCACCCGGCACTCCCCCGACCCCGGCTGGATCGAGGGCGTGCTGCGCCGGCGACCGCTCGGCGTGGTGCTCGTGTTCTCCAGCCTGCCGCCCGAGTTCAAGCAGCAGCTCCGCTCGCGGGCCATCCCGTTCGTGATCATCGACCCGGCCGGCGACCCCGAGCCGGACGTCCCCTCGGTCGGCTCCGCCAACTGGTCCGGCGGCCTCGCCGCGACCCGCCACCTCATCGAGTGCGGGCACCGGCGGATCGCCATCATCACCGGGCCCGAGGACATGCTCTGCTCGCTGGCCAGGCTCGACGGCTTCCGCTCCGCGATGGGCATGGCCGGCCTCCCGGTCGACCCCTCGCTCGTCACCTTCGGCGACTTCCACGTCGAGGGCGGCCGGCTCAAGGCGATGGAGCTGCTCGGCCGGCCCGACCGCCCCACCGCGATCTTCGCCGGCAGCGACCTGCAGGCCCTCGGCGTGCTGGAGGCGGCCCGGGTGCACGGGCTCAAGGTGCCGGACGACCTCTCGGTGGTCGGCTACGACGACGTCGCCATCGCCCGGTGGGCCAGCCCGGCGCTGACCACCGTGCACCAGCCGCTCCGGCAGATGGCCGAGGAGGCGGCGCAGATGCTGCTGCGGCTGCGGGCCGAGGAGGCGACGGCGACCCGGCTGGAGCTCTCCACCAGCCTGGTGGTCCGGGCGAGCACGGGGCCCCCGAAGAGCGCCTGACGGAGCACCCGGCCGGTCGGCCGGCGGCCCCGCGTCCGCGCCCGGCCGCATCCGGCCTTCGACCTGCCCCGACCTGCCCCGACCTGCCCCGACCCGGGCTCGGCCGGCGTCCGCACGGGCCCGCCCGGCGGGGGCCGCACCGGCAGGCCCGGCAGGCGTCCGGCACGCGGGTCTTGCGTCACCGAAAATGATCGGTGCATACTTCGGAATGTTTTCGACAACTTTCGGACGCCCTGCGACCGCCGCTGCCCCGGCCGCCGGGGTGACGCCGACGGCGGCGGCCTCCCGTGGGAGGGCCGCCGCCGCCGGACCGCTGACGGTGCGAGGACCTGCTACTTCAGGTACGGACCGTCCGTGCCGATCTTGCCCGGGGCCGCGTTCTTGCCGCCGAGGTCGAGGACGTAGACCCGCAGGTTGCCCTTGCCGGGCGCGGAGATCGCGAGCGTGCCGTTGGTGACGGTCTTCACGTCACCGGTGACGGCGTCCTTGTAGGTGCCGTTCGGGATGCCGGTGAACGTGGCCGCGTCGGTCACGGTGACCAGGGCGAAGCTGTCCACGCCGCTCGCGGCGTCCGTGTAGCGGCGCTTGAACGACATGCCGCCGCTCACGCCGTCGGTCGAGTACTGGCCCATCTGCAGCGCCGGGACGGCCCGGCGGATCTGGTTGAGGCGCTGGAGCTGCTTGACCAGGGGCTGCTGCAGGGTGGTGGCGACCGCTCCGCTCGCGGAGCTGACCGTGCCGAAGTCCGACGCGGTGACGCTGCCCTCGACGGCGGCGCCGTAGTAGGCGCGGCCGGTGGTGGCGAGCGGGCAGGTCGGGCCGCAGTCGATCTGCTTGCCGGCCTGGAACTCGATCTCCGAGCCGTAGTACAGCGTCGGGATGCCGCGGAAGGTCCACATCAGGGCCATGTTCTCGGCCCACGCGTCCGTGCCGCCCGAGTACCGGGTGGACGACTTGTTCGGCCCGAAGTCGTGGCTGTCGACGTAGACCACGTTGTACGTGGCGTCGTTCGTCGAGTCGTCCGAGTCCTTGCCGTTGGAGAACGCGTTGTGCGCGTCACCGAAGTTCATGTGCATGCGCATGTCGATGATGTTCATGCCGGAGAACTGCGAGTGGTCGGGCGTGTGGTACGCGTTCCCGCTCAGGAAGGCGTTGGTCGACGTCGGCTGGTTGCCGGTGCCCATGGTGTTCTCGTAGTTGAACTGGTCCAGGGCGGCCTGCACGTCGTCCGCGACGTACTCGCGGCGCTCCTTCCACGTGAAGAACTGCGCCGAGTGGTTGACCGATCCGCGGTTCCACTTGTCGTTGACGAACGCGCCGACCTCGCCGAACACGAAGAAGTTCTGCGCCTTGGCGGCACCCCAGTCCTGGGTGACGCGCTGCTGGATCGCCGGGAGGAAGCGGCGGTTCCACGTCACGCGGGGCACGTGCACGGCGGTGTCGACCCGGAAGCCGTCGACGCCCATGTCGATGTACTTGTTGTAGGCGCCGATCAGGTAGTTCTGCACCTCGGCGTTCTCGGTGTTGAAGTCCGCCAGGTCCTCGTGCAGCCAGCAGGAGCGCGAGTCCTCGCCCTCCCAGTTGCCGATCCAGCACTGGTGGTAGTACTTCGACGGGAACATCTTCGACGTCGGTGACGGCCACTGGCAGTTGTAGACGGTGTAGCCCTCGGCGCTCTTGAAGCCGGTGGGCGTGCCCCAGCCGACACAGGTGGAGTCGGCGGGCTGGGTCGTCGACCAGAGGTCGCCGTTGTAGTACGACTTGCCGCTCTTGGTGTCGACGGTCAGGCCGTCGTACTCGAAGCCGGCCTGCTTCTCGTCGTAGTACCAGGACCACTGGGAGTCCCGGACGCCGTAGACGGTCGGCACGTACAGGCCCTTCGCGCCCCAGCGGGAGCTGTGGTTGTAGACGACGTCCTGGTAGATCTTGATGCCCTTGGCGTGCGCGGCGTTGATCAGGTCCTGGTACGAGGCGCCGGCGGACTCCAGCCGCGGGTCGACCTTGTAGAAGTCGTAGCCGTGGTAGCCGTGGTAGTCGTAGTCGGAGCGGTTGAGCACGACCGGGGTGATCCAGATCGCCGAGAAGCCGAGGCCCTTGACGTAGTCGAGCTTCTGGACGAGGCCCTTGAAGTCGCCGCGGAACATCGGGTCGTTGTTCGCCGCGTTGCCGGACTTCACGTCCTGGCTGCCGCCGCGGTTGTTGGTGCTGTCACCGTCGTAGAAGCGCGCGGTGAGGACGAAGTAGATCGGGTCCTTGCGCGGGTCGGTGCCGATCATCTCGCCGGAGGTCGCCACCGGCGGGGCGGTGGTCGTGGTGGCGACGGCCGCGGCGGAGGCCGCGGAGACGTTGCCGGCCGCGTCCTGGGCCTTCACCGTGTAGGTGTAGACCGTGTTCTCCTCCAGGTTGGCGTCGGAGTACACGGTGGAGCCGACGTTGACGACCATCGCGCCCTTGGTGCCGCCGGTGCGGTTGACCTGGTAGCTCGTCACGCCGGTGAAGTCGCTGGACGGGTTCCAGGTGAGCACGATCGAGGTGTTGGTCGCCGAGGCGGCGACGTTCGACGGCACGGTGGGCGCGGTGGTGTCGGGCACCACGGCCGCGCACGGGTCGGCCGCGTTGGCGGTCACCGCACCGGCCTTGACGGTGCTGATGCCCGACGGCACCACGTAGTTGGCGCCGTTGTTGTTGTCCCAGGTGCCGTTGCCGTTGTTGAAGGTCGCGGCCATGCTCGACGCGGTGCCGAGCGACACGGTCTTCTTGAACCAGCCGGTGCAGGCGAGTTCCATGCCGACGCCCGGTACGGCCGTCCAGGCGGCTCCGGCGGGCGCGTAGTGCAGGTTGACGATGGTCCACCCGACGACGGCCGTCGAGTAGTAGACCGTCGCGCTGTTGCCCGAGCCGGTGGGCGAACTGCTGGGGCTCGCCGAGGCGGAGGCGCTGGCCGACGCGGTCGGGGAGGCGCTCGCCGAGGCCGAGGCACTCGCCGACGGGCTCGCGGACGGGCTCGCGGTGGCGCACGGGTCGGCGCTGCCGATCACGCCGTCCTTGACCGTCACGGTGCCGGTGCCCAGGGCGTAGTTGGCGCCGTTGTTGTTGTCCCAGGTGCCGGAGCCGTTGTTGAAGGTGGCCTTCAGACCGGTGGCGGTGCCGAGGTCGACCGTCTTCTTCACCCAGTCGGTGCACGCCGTGTCCATCGCGACGCCGGGCGCGGTGGTCCAGGTGCCGCCGTTCGGCGCCCAGTGCAGCTTGTACGCCGACCAGTTACGGGTCTTCGTGTAGTAGTACACCGTGGCCGAGGTGCCGGTGGCGGCGGGCGTGGTGCTCGTGGCGGCGCTCGCCGACGGCGAGGCGGTGGTGCCGGTGGTGCCGCACGGGTCGCTGTGCGCGACCACGCCGTCCTTGACGACGACCGTGCCGGTGCCCAGGGCGTAGTTGCTGCCGCCGTTGTTGTCCCAGGTGCCGGAGCCGTTGTTGAAGGTGGCCTGCAGACCGGTGGCGGTGCCGAGGTCGACCGTCTTCTTCACCCAGTCGGTGCACGCCGGCTGCATGGCGGTGCCCGGCACGGTGGTCCAGCTGCCGCCGTCCGGTGCCCAGTGGAGGTTGTAGGCCGTCCAGTTGCGGGTCTTGGTGTAGTAGAAGACCGTCGCCGTGTTGCTGGTGGTGGCGGTCTCGGCGGCGCTTGCCGCCCCGCCCAGCGAGGTGGTCGAGAGCAGGGTCGTGACCAGGCCGGTCACGGTGGCGAGGACGAGAGCGGCGGGCCGCCGCCTCAGCGGCGAGCGGGTTCGCGATCGTGGACGCGTGTTCAAGGAGGGCTCCTTGGACGGCGAGCCGCCGGGCACGGGTGCGACCGGCCATGCGCCGCCGGTCCGGGCGTGTGGGGGCCGGGACCGGGGAGCGTGGTCGGCTGTGCGGGGACGGCGGGAGCAGCGCTGCCCGGTCGGCTCGTGACGGGTGGGGGTGACGGAGGTCCCGGTGGGTGCCGTGGCCCCTCGTCACCCTCCCGGCAGGGGTAGTACCGGGGTCCCCAGGGTGCGGCGATCGGGCTCGACTGCGGCCGGGCCGGCCGCCTGCCTATGAAAGTTTCTGCAAGGCTTCCAGGGAGGCTACTCGGCCGTGACAGGCGCGTAAAGAGACCGTGAGCGCCCCGATTTCCGGCCGGTGCGCGCCCGTTCGAGGTCTTGGCCGCTCAGAACGGCAAGAACTTGCAGAAAGTTACATTCATACTCGCGGGTAACCTTGACACCCTCCACAGCCCCGGAGCATCGTCGGAGCACGCCGCCCCCACCCCGTGCGGTCCCGCCTCCTGCGCCATCCCGCCCAGGCACGCCGCCCCACCCGCGGCCGTCGCTCCCCCACGCGACCGCCCCGCGCCGTCCAGGAGGACGCCCCATGATCATCGGCCACCGCCCCGGCACCACCCACCGGGCCCCGCTCTCCCCCGACCACAGCCCCTACGACCGGCCCCTGTGGCTGGTCACCATGCCCACCACCACCCGCGACGGCCGCCACGGCACCCAGAGCTTCGTCGTCCGCGGCACCACCCTGCAGGACGCGGTGACCGCCGCCGAACGGCGGGCCTGTGCCGACAGCGCACGACTCCGCCGCAGGGACGCCCGGATCCACCCCCACCACGCCAGCGCGGTGCTCCACCACTGACCCCGCACACCGCCCCCACCTGCGGGTTCCGACCGCCTCCCGAACACGCCCCGAGTACCACGGACGGGTACGAATGGCGGCGTAGCACACTCGGTGACCGACCCCTCCTCATATGATCGGAGCGACATGCGCCATCCTTGGTGGTGAGAAACACCACCGGACGATGCAGGAGGAAGCACGTGGACGACGTTCTTCGCCGCGCCGCGCTGTTCGCGGCCCTCGACGACGACCAGGCTGCCGAGCTGCGCGCTTCCATGACCGAGGTGACCCTCGCCCGCAGCGAATCGCTGTTCCACGAGGGCGACCCGGGTGACCGGCTGTACGTGGTCGTCGAAGGCAAGGTCAAGCTGCACCGGGCCTCGCCGGACGGCAGGGAGAACATGCTCGCCGTACTCGGCCCCAGCGAGATGATCGGCGAACTCTCGCTCTTCGACCCGGGCCCGCGCACCGCCACCGCCACCGCACTGACCGAGGTCAAGCTCCTCGGCCTCGGCCACGGCGACCTGCTGCCGCTGCTGCACGCCCGCCCCGAGGTGTCGATCGCGCTGCTGCGCGCCATCGCCCGCCGGCTGCGCCGCACCAACGACGTCATGTCCGACCTGGTCTTCTCGGACGTCCCCGGCCGCGTCGCCAAGGCGCTGCTCGACCTCTCCCGCCGCTTCGGCGTGCAGTCGGAGGAGGGCATCCACGTCTCCCACGACCTCACCCAGGAGGAACTGGCCCAGCTGGTCGGCGCCTCCCGCGAGACGGTCAACAAGGCCCTGGCCGACTTCGCCGGCCGCGGCTGGCTGAAGCTGGAGGCCCGCGCGGTCGTCCTGCTGGACGTCGAGCGCCTCTCGCGCCGCTCGCGCTGAGACCGGCCCCCGGAGGGGGCGTGGGGACCTCCCCGCGCCCCCTTCGGCGTACCCGGGCCACCGGGCGAGGAGGGGCGCCACGGCCGCCCGGAGCCGGGGAGAACCGCACCGCGGCCGCCCGGACGGCCTAGCGGCCTAGATGAGGCCGTGCTCCTCCAGATAGCTGATCTGGGCCCGTACGGACAGCTCCGCGGCCGGCCAGAGCGCCTTGTCGACGTCCGCGTACACCCGCGCCACGACGTCGGCGGCGGAGCGGCAGCCGGACTCCACCGCGGTCTCCACCTGCGCGAGGCGGGCCGCGCGGTGCGCGAGGTAGTAGTCGACCGCCCCGAGGGCGTCCGCCAGCACCGGCCCGTGGCCGGGCAGCACCGTCCGTACGCCGTGCTCGGCGGCCATCGTGTGCAGGTGGCGCAGCGAGTCGAGGTAGTCGCCGAGGCGGCCGTCGGGGTGGGCGACCATCGTGGTGCCGCGGCCGAGCACGGTGTCGCCGGTGAGGATCGCGCCGTCGGCCGGCAGGTGGAAGGTGAGCGAGTCCGCGGTGTGCCCGGGCGTGCCGACGACCCTGATCTCCAGGCCGCCGACGTCCAGCCCCTGGCCGTGCTGCAGGCCCTCGTCGCCGAGGCGCATCGCCGGGTCGAGGGCGCGCACGTGGGTGCCGGTGAGCTCGGCGAAGCGGGCGGCGCCCTCGGCGTGGTCGTGGTGGCCGTGGGTGAGCAGGGTCAGCGCGATCCGCTTGCCCTGCTGCGCGGCGGTGTCGACGACGCGCTGCAGGTGGCCCTCGTCGAGGGGGCCCGGGTCGACGACCACGGCGAGGTCCGAGCCCGGTTCGGACAGCAGCCAGGTGTTGGTGCCGTCCAGCGTCATCGGGGACGGGTTGGGCGCCAGCACGCAGAGCGCCCGCGGGGTGGCCCCGCCGCCGACCGTGGCGGCGGGGTCGCCCGGGAGGAGACCGCTCACCGGCCGCTCTCGCCGTGCAGGGGTCCGCGGGCCGGGAGCGGCCGGTGCAGGGCTCGCGGGGCCCGGCGGTCCGGGCACTCGCCGTCGCAGGCGACGGTGCGCGGGGTGAGGCTGCGGGCGGGCAGGGTGTGCGCCGTCCGGCGAGCCACGTCGTTGTGGGTCATCGGCAGGGTGTCCTTCCGTGTTCTCCTGGTGCACCGCGGCGTGCGGATCACGCCGGGAATTCTCCGTGGATGGTCAGCTCGTCATACCCGTCCCAGCGGACGGTCATTCGGTCGCCCGCCGTCTCGGCCCGGCCCAGCACGGGCTCGACCGTGCGGTGACCGGCCGCGGCGAGCGCCTCGGCGGCGGAGCGCACGGGCAGCAGCTCGCGCAGCACGGTGACGGTCGGCGGCAGCATGCCGTAGCGGCCGGCGTCGTGGCCGGCGACGGCGTCGGCCGGGGTGAGCCAGGCGACGCGGTCGGCCTCGCCGACCTCCAGCGCGGCGGACTGTCCGGCCGGCAGCGCGGCGACGAAGAACCACGTGTCGTAGCGGCGCTCCTCGAACTCGGGCGTCACCCAGCGGGCCCAGCCGCCGAGCAGGTCGCTGCGCAGCACGAGGCCGTGCGAGCGGAGGAACGCGGCGAAGGAGAGCTCGTGGGCCTCCAGCGCGGCCCGTTCGGGGGCCCAGTCGCGGGGCTCGGCGGTGGAGTGCGCGTCCGGGCCGGCCAGCAGGATGCCGGCCTCCTCGAAGGTCTCCCGGACGGCGGCGCAGACGACGGCCTGGGCGGTGGGCGCGTCGACGCCGAGGCGGGCGGCCCACTCCGCGGGGGTGGGGCCGGCCCAGCCGAGCTCGGCGTCGGCGTCGCGCGGGTCGACGCCGCCCCCCGGGTAGGCGTACATGCCGGCGGCGAACGCCATCGAGCTGCGGCGGCGCAGCAGGTAGGCCTCGGGGCCGTCGTGGGTGTCGCGGAGCAGGACGACCGTCGCGGAGGGCTTCGGTGCGGCCGGGGTCAGCTCGCCCGCGGCGACCGCCCGGATGCGGGCGGGCCAGCCGGGCGGCATCGGTGCCGACGGTGCGCGATCGTTCATGCCCGGATGCTAGACGCGCGGGGGCGGGCTTGGACAGGGCCTGCCGCACCCCCGCGCGTACGGCGGGTCAGGACGGGTCGGTGACCCGGACCATGATCTCGACCTCCACCGGGGCGTCCAGCGGCAGGACCGCGACGCCGACGGCGCTGCGGGCGTGCACGCCGGCCTCGCCGAACACCTCGCCGAACAGCTCGCTGGCGCCGTTGAGCACGGCGGGCTGGCCGGTGAAGTCGGACGCGGAGGCGACGAAGCCGACGACCTTGACGACCTGGGCGACCCGGTCGAGGTCGCCGACCAGGGACTTCACGGCGGCGAGCGCGTTGAGCGCGCAGATCCGGGCGAGGTCCTTGGCCTGCTCCGGGGTGACCTCGGCCCCGACCTTGCCGGTGTGCTGCAGCTTGCCGGCGACCATCGGGAGCTGGCCCGAGGTCAGCACGTGGTGCCCGGTCCGCACCGCGGGCACGTAGGCGGCGACCGGCGGCGCCACGTCGGGGAGGCTCAGGCCGAGCGCGGCCAGCCTCTCCTCAACCTTGCTCATCAGCTCTTCTCCCGCTTGAGGTAGGCAACCAGCTGCTCGGGGTTGTTCGGCCCGGGCACCACCTGGACGAGCTCCCAGCCGTCCTCGCCCCAGGTGTCCAGGATCTGCTTGGTGGCGTGGACGAGGAGCGGCACGGTGACGTATTCCCACTTGGTCATGGGGCTGACTCTAGCCAACCGCGCCGGTGTGAGGTGGGACACAAAGAGGGCATGATTCCCCTCGGGCGACCCGATGGTCCCGCCATCGGCGGCGCTCGCTGGTTACCCTCGCCAGGAAGGGCACCCGGTGCGGCGCCGGGTCGACGCAGGACGGAGACGGAGCGTGGCGAGCACTCCCGGCCCACCGGCGCAGGCCGAGCCCGACTGGGAAGGCGTCCGGCTGCACGTCGTCAGCGGCAAGGGCGGCACCGGGAAGACCACCGTGGCGGCGGCGCTGGCGCTGGCGCTGGCGGCCGACGGCGGACGGACGCTGCTGATCGAGGTGGAGGGCCGGCAGGGCATCGCCGAGCTGTTCGGCATGGCCGCGCTGCCGTACGAGGAACGCAAGGTCGCCACGGTCTCCCCCGCGCGGCTGGGGCTCCCGGGCACCGGGCAGGGCGAGGTGTACGCGCTGGCGATCGACACCGAGCTGGCGCTGCTGGAGTACCTGGAGATGTTCTACAAGCTGGGCCGGGCCGGCAAGGCGCTGCAGAAGGTCGGCTTCGTGGACTTCGCCACCACCATCGCCCCCGGCGTGCGCGACGTGCTGCTGACGGGCAAGGCCTGCGAGGCGGCCCGCCGCAAGGGTCCGAACGGCCGGCGCGCGTACGACGCGATCGTGATGGACGCCCCGCCGACCGGCCGCCTGACGCGCTTCCTGAACGTCAACGAGGAGGTCGCCGGGCTGGCCCGGTTCGGGCCGATCCACGGTCAGGCGCAGGCGGTCATGCGGGTGCTGAAGTCGCCCGAGACGGCGGTGCACTTCGTCACGCTGCTGGAGGAGATGCCGGTGCAGGAGACCGTGGACGGCATCGCGGACCTGCGGGCCGCCCAGCTGCCGGTGGGCGGGGTGATGGTCAACATGGTGCGTCCGCCGGTGCTGGACGCGGCGGCGCTGGACGCCGTCGACGGCGATCACCGGGAGGAGGTCGCCGTGGCCCTCGGCGAGGCCGGGCTGGGCGGGCGTTCGCGCAAGCCGGAGACCGTGCGGGCCGCCGTGGAGCCGCTGCTCGGTCCGCTGCTGGCACAGGCCCGGGAGCACGCGGAGCGGGTCGAGCTGGAGCGCGAGCAGCGCCTGGACCTGCGGCAGGTGGAGCGGCCCATGTACGAGCTGCCGCTGCTGGGCGAGGGCGTCGACCTCGGCGGGCTGTACCGGCTCGCCGGCGAGCTGAAGCGGCAGGGGGCGGCATGACGGCGGCGGGCGCGCGGGGGGCACAGCCCCGGAAGGCCCGGTCGGCCTCGGCGCTGGACGTGGACGCGCTGATCGACGACCCGGGCACCCGGATCGTCGTGTGCTGCGGTTCCGGCGGGGTCGGCAAGACCACCACGGCGGCGGCGATCGGCCTGCGGGCGGCGGAGCGGGGGCGGAAGGTCGTCGTGCTGACGATCGACCCGGCCCGCCGGCTGGCGCAGTCGATGGGCCTGACGGAGCTGGACAACACCCCGCGGGTGGTGAAGGGCGCTGACGGCCCGGGCGAGCTGCAGGCCATGATGCTCGACATGAAGCGGACCTTCGACGAGGTCGTGCTGGCCCACGCCGAACCCGAGCGGGCGAAGGCGATCCTGGCGAACCCGTTCTACCAGTCGCTGTCGGCGGGCTTCGCGGGGACGCAGGAGTACATGGCGATGGAGAAGCTCGGCCAGCTGCGGGCCGAGGACCGCTGGGACCTCATCGTGGTGGACACCCCGCCGTCCCGGTCGGCGCTGGACTTCCTGGACGCGCCGAGCCGGCTCGGGTCGTTCCTCGACGGCAAGGTGATCCGGCTGCTGACCGCGCCGGCGAAGGTCGGCGGCCGTAGCGCGATGAAGTTCCTGAACGTCGGCATGGGGCTGATCACCGGCACCCTCGGCAAGATCTTCGGCGCGCAGCTGCTGACCGACATCCAGACGTTCATCTCCGCGACGGACTCGATGTTCGGCGGTTTCCGCGAGCGGGCCGACCGCACCTACCAGCTGCTCAAGGCGCCGGGCACCGCGTTCCTCGTGGTGGCCGCACCGGAGCGGGACGCGCTGCGCGAGGCCGCGTACTTCGTGGACCGGCTGGCCGCGGACGAGATGCCGCTGGCTGGCCTGGTCCTCAACCGGGTGCACTCGACGGGGGCCCCGCAGCTCACCGCCGAGCGCGCCCTGGCCGCGGCCGAGGCGCTGGAGGAGAACGGGTCGCAGACCTCGTCGGTGGCCGCCGAGATGCTGGCGGCGGGTCTGCTGCGGCTGCATGCCGAACGGATGCAGGTGATGGGGCGCGAGCGGCGTACCCGGGACAGGTTCGCCTCGGTCTACCCGGACGTGCCCATCGTCGAGGTGGCCGCCCTCGCCGGCGACGTGCACGACCTCGACGGGCTGCGGGCCATCGGCGAGCAGCTGGGAGTCACCGGCCCCGCAGACGGCACGGACTGACGGCCCGACGGCTGCGGGGAGACTCGTACGGCAGGCAGGACGGGGAGTCGGCGGCGGGCCCCCTGCCCGCCGCTTCGTCATCCCGCCTGTGCGTAGTCCGTCAGCACCACACCGGTGGCCAGCGAGGTCTCGTACTCGGTGCGGGCGGTCTCCAGCAGCCGGCGCCACGAGATCACGGTCGGCCTGCGGCGCAGCAGCGCCCTGCGTTCGCGCTCGGTCATGCCGCCCCAGACCCCGAACTCCACCCGGTTGTCCAGAGCGTCCGCGAGACACTCCGTACGCACAGGACACCCGCTGCACACGGCCTTGGCGCGATTCTGCGCCGCTCCCTGGACGAAGAGCTCGTCCGGGTCACTCGTGCGACAGGCCGCCTGCGCACTCCAGTCGTCCACCCAGCCCATCTCGGCGCCGTCCTCTCCCGAATCGGGGCTCCCCCACGGCGGCAACGGCATATTCACCGCTGCCAGTTGAGGACGTTACGGAAGAACGGCAGCGAGCAACAGCCCCTTCGGGCCCAATCTCGAATGGCCCGATCGGACTATGGGTGCTCAGTACCTCACTCGTTGGAGTGATCGCAGGTCGCAAGCCTTGCCAGAAGCTGTTCGACCACTTTCGTCACTCTGTGCCACTGAACATCAGCCAGCACACTGGGGCAGACCGCCACGGAATGGTTCAAATCGGGCAAAGCTCATCACTCACAAGAGTGACGATGATGAACAGAGAGAAGCTGTCGCAGTCTTGTGACAAGCGTAGGCGAACACCTGCCCCCCTGTACGGGAATCGGCGACGTAGTGTTCTCCCCATGGCGACTCAGCGACCCGCGGGATCCGTGCTCGACAAGGCAGGTCTCGGCATCAAGCTCCTCGGCACCAGCGTCCTGGCCGGGATCCTGGTGGCCGGTGTGACCCTGCCGGCCGTCGGAGCACTCGGGCTGACCGCCAAGGACACCGCCGACAGCTTCGACAACATCCCGGACGACTTCAAGACCCCCGCCCTCTCCCAGGCGTCGACCATCTACGACGCCAAGGGCGGCGTGATCGCCAAGGTCTACGATCGCGACCGCACCATCCTCACCCAGGAGCAGATGGCGCCCGTCATCCGGCAGGCCCAGGTCGACATCGAGGACGCCCGCTTCTACGAGCACGGCGCGGTCGACCTCAAGGGCGTGCTGCGCGCGATCACCAAGAACGCCGAGGCCGGCGCCGCGACCCAGGGCGCGTCGACGCTGACCCAGCAGTACGTGAAGAACGTCTTCGTCGAGCAGGCCGGCGACGACCAGCAGGCCTTCCTGGACGCCACCCGGAAGAGCCTCGGCCGCAAGGTCCAGGAGCTGAAGTTCGCGATCAAGCTGGAAGAGGACCTGACCAAGGACCAGATCCTCACCAACTACCTGAACATCACGTTCTACGGGCACCAGGCGTACGGCATCGAGGCCGCGTCGACGCGCTACTTCAGCAAGAGCGCCAAGGACCTCACCCTGCCCGAGGCCGCGACGCTCGCCGGCCTCGTCCAGAACCCCTCGGCCTACGACCCGATCCTGCACCCGCGGGCCGCACAGATCCGCCGCGACACCGTGATCGACAAGATGCTGGAGAACAAGCACATCTCGGCGGAGCAGGCCAAGGAGGCCAAGGCCGCGCCGCTCGGCATCCACTACAAGGAGCCGCTGAACGGCTGCATCACCGCCGACTCCGGCATGGGCTTCTTCTGCGACTACGTCCGCCACGTCGTGAAGCAGGACCCGGTCTTCGGCAAGACCGCGGCCGACCGCCAGAAGCTCTGGACCCAGGGCGGCCTCAAGATCTACACCACCATCGACCCGGCCAAGCAGAAGGCGGCCTACAAGGCCGTCACCACCAAGGTCCACGTCACCGACAGCGTGTCGGCCGCGATGACCATGGTCGAGCCCGGCACCGGCAAGATCGTGGGCATGGCGCAGACCCGCCCGTACGGCCTCAACTCCGACCAGCACGAGACCGTGCTCAACCTCAACGTCGACGCGGCGATGGGCGGCGGCAACGGCTTCGCCCCCGGCTCGACCTTCAAGCCGATCCTCGCCGCCGCCGCCCTGGAGTCGGGCATCCCGATCGACCAGCAGTACCCCTCGCCCTACGAGATGGACTACCCCAAGATGTCCACCTGCGACGGCACCTGGAACGAGAAGGGCGTGCCGGTCGAGAACGAGAGCGAGAAGGAGAAGGGCCCCTACGCGCTCAAGGACGCCATGGCGAAGTCGGTCAACACCTACTTCGTGCAGATGGAGGAGGAGGTCGGCCTCTGCGCGATGAAGCAGATGGCGACCAAGCTCGGCATCGGCAAGCTCGCCAACGGCAGCCCGATCAAGCAGGTGCCCTCCATGGTGCTCGGCACCCAGGAGGTCAGCCCGCTCACCATGGCCAGCGCCTACGCCGCCTTCGCCGCCCGCGGCAAGTACTGCAAGCCCGTCGCCATCACCTCGGTCGTCGGCACCGACGGCAAGAAGCTCGCCGTGCCGAAGGCCGAGTGCACCCAGGCGATGTCCGAGACCACCGCGGACGGCATCAACACCCTCCTCCTCGGCGTGACCGAGAAGGGCACCGCCTCCGGCATCAACATCTCGGACGGCCGCCAGATCGCCGGCAAGACCGGCACCACCGACAACCGGTACGCCGCCTGGTTCACCGGCTACACCCCGGAGCTCGCCACCTCGGTCTGGCTCGGCGGCCCCACCAAGAACACCTCGATGCGCAAGATCACCATCGGCGGCCACTACTTCCCCTCGGTCTACGGCGCCGACGGCCCCGGCCCGATCTGGCAGAAGGCCATGAACGAGGTGCTGGTCGGCACCAAGCGGACCAACTTCAAGACCGTCGAGGTGCCGGAGACGGCCCCGGAGCCGTCCGAGACGCCCACCACCCAGGCGCCGCCGCCCACCGGCAGCACCGGCGTCATCAACGGCGGCTTCACCCTGCCGCCCGGTGTCATCGGCGGCAACACCGGCAGGCCCGGACACCGCTGAGCACGCGAACGACAGGAGGGCGGCCACCCGGTCAGGGTGGCCGCCCTCCGGCGTCCTGTACGCGCCCTCGCAGGCGGGGCCCGTCGTGACGCCCGTGTCGGGTGTCCGTGCGCTGCGGCGGCCGGGTCAGCCGGCCAGGTCAGTCGGCCGGCCGGCTCAGCCGGGGCCGGGTCAGCCGGCCAGCGCCGCCCTGATCGCGGCGGCCACCCGGCCGCCCTCGGCGCGGTCCCCCACCTTCGGGCGGACCAGCTTCATCACCGCACCCATCGCCTGCGGCCCCGACGCACCGCTCTCCGCGACGGCGGCGGCCACGATCACGGCCAGCTCCCCGTCTGACAGCTGCTGCGGCAGGTACTGCGCCAGCACCTCGCCCTCGGCCCGCTCCTGGGCGGCCGACTCGGCGCGACCCGCCTTCTCGAAGGCCTCCGCGGCCTCCCGGCGCTTCTTCGCCTCCCGGGCGATCACCTTCAGCACCTCGTCGTCGGACAGCTCACGCTTGGCCGTGCCCGCCACCTCCTCGCTGGTGATCGCGGACAGCGTGAGCCGGAGGGTGGACGAGCGGAGCTCGTCCCGTGCCTTGATCGCAACCGTGAGGTCGTCCCGCAGCTGCATCTTGAGCGTCGTCATGCCGCCATTCTGCAAGGTCCGCGCCCCGGACGCCCGGCAATATCGCCCGCCCCGGCTCCGGCACCCCGCCCGGCACCCCGCCCGGGGCGCCGTCGACCTGCCGCTCGCCACCGGCCCCCGCGGCCCCGTCGCCGCCGCCGTCCGCAGCGCCGTCGCCGTCCGGGGACACCAGGAGTGACCTGCCCGTTCCCGGCGCGATCCGGGGTCTGAGAGCATGGGGCGATGCGACCGCTGTACTCCGTCCCGCTCGGTATCGCCGCCACCGGCGCCGCCTGCCTCGCCTACTCCGCCGGCTACGAGGTCCGCTCGTTCCGGCTGCGCCGCGTCGAGGTCCCGATCCTGCCGCGCGGCGCGCGGCCCCTCCGAGTGCTGCAGGTCTCCGACATCCACATGGTGACCGGCCAGCGGAAGAAGCAGCGATGGCTGCAGAGCCTCGCGGGCCTCCGTCCCGACCTGGTGGTCAACACCGGCGACAACCTCTCCGACCCGCTCGGCGTGCCCGCCGCCCTCGACGCCCTCGGCCCGCTGATGGAGTTCCCGGGGGTGTACGTCTTCGGCTCCAACGACTACTACGGCCCCGCCCGCAAGAGCCCCACCCGCTACCTCAGCGCCCTGCGCAGCGGCGTCCACGGCCTCAACAACCCCGACGGCACCAGCCGCCGCGGCATCAGCGGCGCCGTCCACAACCCCTGGCAGAAGCTCCGCGACGGCTTCGACGACGCCGGCTGGCTCGACCTCAACAACGCCCGCGGCCGGCTCACCCTGGGCGGCCTCGACGTCGAGTTCACCGGCCTCGACGACCCGCACATCCGCCACGACAAGTACGCCAAGGTCGCCGGCGGGCCCTCCCCCGACGCCGACCTGTCGCTGGCCGTCGTGCACGCCCCCTACCTGCGGGTGCTCGACGCCTTCACCGCCGACCGGTACCCGCTCATCCTCGCCGGGCACACCCACGGCGGACAGCTCTGCATCCCCTTCTACGGCGCCCTGGTCACCAACTGCGACCTCGACGCCGACCGGGTCAAGGGCCTCTCCACCCACAAGGCCGGCGGTCACCGCTCCTACCTGCACGTCTCCGCCGGCTGCGGCACCAACCGCTACACCCCGGTCCGCTTCGCCTGCCCGCCCGAAGCCACCCTGCTCACCCTCACACCCGGCCGCTGACCTGCCCGACGCCCCCCGGGGAATCGGATTTCGTCTCTCGGCGCACCTCCTGTTAGAGTTCTACTCGTTGCGCCGGACACGGAAGGCAACAGAGCAGGACCGGGGTGTGGCGCAGCTTGGTAGCGCGCTTCGTTCGGGACGAAGAGGCCGTGGGTTCAAATCCCGCCACCCCGACCCAGTAGGACCGGAGGCCCGGTATCTCGCAAGAGATACCGGGCCTCCGGCGTTCCCGGGGCAGGCAGTGTGGCGGGCCGGGTGGCGGCGGTGAAGGTGCCCGCGGTGAACCGGTCGGCTCGTGCCGGGGAAGCGATCGGGGAACCTGTCGGGCTCTTCCCGCTCCGGACGCTCCGGACGCTCCGGACGCTCGGGGCGCCACGGCGGCGGCCGCGTCGGGGGCCTGACGCGTGCACACGAGCCGGGCCGCGCAACCTTTCCGTGGACGGGGTGGGGTGCGCCCGGGCGGGGGTGGCTGGTAGGTATGGGCGGTGCGTTTCGAGAGCGTTCCCAAACCGCCGGCCGTCGGGGCCAGGCCGCATGACCCCCGTGGCTATCCGGTGCCCGCGATCACCCCGTGGGAGGACGGCGCACCGCAGTTCGCGCTCACCGATCACGGCCGCAGTGCGGCTTGTGCCCGCGAGCGGCTCTGCTCGGTGTGCAACACGGTGATGCCGCGGGGCGCCGTGTGGCGGGTGGTCGGTGCGGACGAGAGTGCGGCCATCGCCGACGCGCTCGCGGCCGGGCGGCCGTACCGCAACGTCGCGCCCACGCTGGAGGGGCCGGGGCACCGCGCCTGCATGCTGTACGCCGCGATGGTGTGCCCGTACCTCGCCCGTCCGAATGCCCGCCGCGGTCTGTCGGCCGACGGCTCGGACGAGTTGACCGCGCACGTGGTGCGCGGTCGGGCCCGGGGCGGGGCGGGCGCGGTGGTGGGGTTCGGCGAGTACGAGTACGCGGTCACCCCGACCAGGGTGCTGTTCCGTTTTCTCGACGTGGTCGAGTTCATGCCGCACGAGACGGCCGACGCGCACCTGGACGAGCTGCGCGCGGAGCTGGCCCGCCCCTGATGCCCGGGTCCGGGGATCAGGGGCGGGCCAGGCCGGTGGTCTCAGCGGTGGCCGCCGCGGTAGGCGGGCAGGCCGGGGTGGCCGGAGACGACGGTGGGCGCGGCGGAGCCGTCGGCCGGGAGGGTCGCGATGCCCGACGGCGTACGGACGGCGATGGTGCGGCCGTCGGGGGAGAAGACGGGCTCGGTGTAGTCCGTGGTGGCGTGCGGGGTGAGGTCCTTGCTGCGGCTGCCGTGGTCGGTCAGGGCGAAGATGTGGTCGTGGCCGTCGACGGCGCGGACGAAGACGATGTCCTCGCCGTCCGGGGACAGTGCGGGCTGGGAGCCGGGGGTGAGCGCGCTGCCCTGCTGGCGCAGGTACTCGTCGCGGATGTACACCTCGCCTGTCCCGGTGTTGGCGTACACGGCGGTGCCGTACGTGCCGCCTGCGCTGGGCCAGGTGTTGCCGGTCTCGGGCAGCGGCTTGGCGTTCTCGTCGGCGTAGGTACCGAGTGCGAGGTCGGCCGGGACGGCGCCGGCGGCCGTGGCCGTCACGCGCTTCAGCCGGGTGACGCCGTCCTTCGCCGCGGCGAAGATCAGGTTGTTCTTGGCGGGGAGCTGGTACTCGCCGGCGGCGGGCGCGACCTGCCAGGTGGGGTGCGACCACGTCTGGCCGCCGGGGTTCCTGGCCACCACGACGCGTCCGCTGCCGTCCGGGTTCGCGGTCGCCAGGTCGCCGGAGCCGGTGATGAACGCGGCCCTGGCGCCGTCGGGGGACCAGGCGAGGTCGCGGACAGCGGTGCCGAAGTCGACCGAGGTGCCGTTCATCAGCACGTACCGGGTGCCGTTGCTGATGGTCAGTGCGCTGTGGGCGGTCCCGTCGGCGACGGCCGGTGCGGTGCCGGGGGCACCGGTGCCGGCCGGAGCGGCGGTGGACGGCGTCGTGGCCGTCAAGCCGAGGGGCGAGACCGGAGCGGTGGTGCCGGCCGGACCGGGCGAACCGGCCGGACCGGGCGACGCGGAGCGGGCGCCGGGCGTGGCGGGGGCGGCCTCGGAACCGGTGTCGGCCACGGGGCCGCAGGCCGTGAGCAGGGCCGAGCTGCCTGCGGTGGCGACGAGGGCCAGGGCGACGGCGGCGGTGCGCAGGCGAGTACGAGCAGACATGGGTGTTCCCCCCCCCCCGGGAAGGACGACGGTGCGAAAGTTGGCGTCCGGCGAGCCGCGCCGCCGCTCCCGGGAGTACTGCCCACCCGTTCGACCTGCTGCTGCCCCGTTCGACAGGAGAAGCATGGCAAGCGGAGATCCCTGATCGGTTCGTCAACTGTCCTGTCCGTGTAACACCGGCCGTCAGGAACCGTCCGACGACGGTCCGGGGCTCGCGCCCGCCGGGAGGACGGCCGCTTCCGGGACGCTCCGCACCGGGGGCCGATCGACTCCACGGCGCCAGGTCAGCACCCTTCCCGCGGAGGGTTTTTCACCTCCGGCGTCCCGCATGACGTTCCTTCAGCACGCGTTGGAGAAGGAGCGGTTCCGGGGCGGGGCCGAGCTGCGGGGCCGAGCTGCGGGGACGGACCGCACCCGCTGCGGCCTGCGGCCCTACCAGGGCAGCGGGCGGCCGTCGCGGTGGAAGCCGCCGGTGGGTCCGGAGTCGGGGAGGGTGGCCGCCCACACGATGCCGTCGGCGCCCTCGGCGACGGGCCGGCCGCCGGGTCCGCCCATGTCGGTGGCCACCCATCCCGGGCAGACGGCGTTGACCAGGATGCCGTCCGGTCGGAGTTCGTCGGCGAGTTTGCGGGTGAGTGCGTTGAGGGCGGCCTTGGAGATGCCGTAGGCGGGGGTGCCTCCGCCCATGCCGGCGAGTGATCCCGACTCGCTCGACACGTTGACCACCCGGGGGTGCGGGGAGCGGCGCAGCAGCGGGAGGAACGCCTGGGTGACGGTCCAGGCGCCGAAGAGGTTGGTCTCCAGGGTGCGGCGGACGTCGTCGAGGTCGGCGTCCGTGGCGCGGGCGCCGGTGTCGTAGTCGACGGCTGCGTTGTTGACGAGCACGTCGAGGCGTCCGAACTCCGTCCCGACGGCGCGGGCGAGGTCGCGGACGGTGCCCGGGTCGGTGACGTCGAGGCGGCACGGCAGTGCGGTGCCGGGCATTCCGGCGGCGGCGCGGGCCGCGGCGTCGGGGTCGCGGGCGCAGACGAGCACGGTGTGTCCGAGGGCGGCGAGCTGTCGGGCCGTCTCCCGGCCGATGCCGCGGTTCGCCCCGGTGACGAGGGCGAGGGGTCCGCCGGTCCGCATGGTGCCGCCGCTCCTTCCCGGGCCCCTGGCGGGGTTCCCGTGTCGCGTCGCGGGCGGCCGGGGGCGGCCGGGCCCGGACGGGCGCCTCCCGCGTCCTGCCGTCCATCCTGCCGCCGGGCCCGGGTGGGGCGGAAGCCCCGGACGGGCGGCCGGTCAGATGCGGAGTCCGTGGGCGCGGGCCGCGGAGGCGGCGAGGAGGCGGTGGATGTCGGCCTGGCGGGTGGTCGGTGCGTCGTTGTAGGCGTCCGGGGAGCTGACGGTGATGCCGCCGGCGTGCAGCACTTCCATGACCTGGGTGCGGGCGCGGCGGACGGTCTGCGGGGTGCCGTAGCCGTGGGCGAGGACGGCGGCCTGGGCGCCGAGCAGGCAGACGCGTCCGCGGGAGTCCCAGAGGGCGCCCTGCAGCCAGCCGAAGGCCGTCAGGTAGCGGGACGTCAGCTGGAGGTGGCCGGCCACCGACACGGGGACCGGCTGCGGCGGGCGGTGGGTGAGGCGGTCGAGCACGGTGCGGCGGGGCAGCGGCTGGTCGGCGTTCCAGGGCTGGACGGCGCGGCCCAGCGGGCAGACGTACGGGACGGGGGTGCGGGCCGACGGGGGGAGGGAGGCCAGGTAGTCCTCGATCTCGGCGATGAGGGCGGAGCCGTCCGCGGTGACGGTCAGTGGGGGCGGCGGGCCGACGATCAGGTTGGAGACGGGCATGGCGCTTCTCCTTTTGTCCGTGTTTGTCCAGACTCATTGATAACCCGGACCGCGCGCCGCGGCGCGCCAGGGACGTGCCGCCCGCGCGTCGCCGCAGGACGGCTGCGCGGACGGGCCGGTCCGGGCACCCCGGCCGCCGGCGGGCGGCCGCCGGCGGCCCGGGTTCCCGGGGGCGTTCCGCCCGGTGCCGGGCATCGGGTTGGATGGGGGGATGAGCGAGGAGAAGAACGCCGTACCGGCATGGGAGCAGCGGTTCCGGGCGGCACGCGTGTCGCTGCCCGACTGGGCGGAGGACGCCCCGGAGCGGGCGCTGTACGTGTCCAACGGCACCGGCACGTACGAGGTGTACGCCTGGGACCGGACGACCGGTGCGCACCGCCGGGTCACCGACCGCCCGAACGGCACGACGGACGCCGAGCTCAGCCCGGACGGCACGTGGGTCTGGTGGTTCGACGACACGGACGGCGACGAGTTCGGGGTGTGGCGGCGCCAGCCGTTCGCGGGCGGCCCGGACGAGGAGGCGGTGCCGGGCGTGCCCGCCGCCTACTCGGCCGGTCTGGCGCTCGGCCGGGACGGCACCGTGGTGGTGGGCACCTCCACCGACGACGAGGGCACCACGCTGCACCTGCGCCGCCCCGGCGCGGAGGCGGTGGAGGTGGTCTACCACCACGCCGAGTACGGCGGCATCGGCGACCTCTCCTACGACAGTGCGCTGCTGGCGGTCGACCACACCGAGCACGGCGACGCCATGCACTCGGCGATCCGGGTGCTGCGGCTCGCGGACGGCTCCGCGGTCGCCGAGCTCGACGAGGTGACCGGACGCGACGAGCCGCGCGGGGTGGCCTGCCTGGGCTTCGCCCCGGCCGACGGCGACACCCGGCTGCTGGTCGCGCACCAGCGCACCGGCCGCTGGGAGCCGATGCTGTGGGACGTCGTCACGGGCGCCGAGACCGAGCTGGTGCTCCGCGACGAGCAGGGCCGGGAGTTCCCCGGCGACCTGTCCGCGCAGTGGCGGCCCGGCGCGCGGTCGCTGCTCGTCGAGCACGAGTACGAGGCCCGCAGCGAACTGTTCTCGTACGAGCTGGCCACCGGTGTGCTGACCCGGCTGGACACGCCGCGCGGCACGGTCGCGGGGGCGACCGCGCGGCCCGACGGCACGGTGGAGTTCCTGTGGTCGTCGGCGGCGGAGCCGTCGGCCGTCCGGTCCACGGCGGGCACCGTGGTGCTGCGGGCACCCGGCCCGGTGCCGCCCGGGTCGGTGCCGGTCGAGGACGTCTGGGTGGACGGGCCCGGCGGCCGGGTGCACGCCCTGGTGCAGCGGCCGGCCGGTGAGGGGCCGTTCCCGACGGTCTTCGAGGTGCACGGCGGCCCGACCCACCACGACAGCGACTCCTTCGCGGCCGGTCCGGCCGCCTGGCTCGACCACGGCTTCGCCGTCGTCCGGGTCAACTACCGCGGCTCCACCGGCTACGGCCAGGCCTGGACGGACGCGCTGCGCGAGCGGGTCGGCCTGATCGAGCTGGAGGACGTCGGCGCGGTCCGCGCCTGGGCGGTGGACTCCGGCCTGGCCGACCCCGCGCAACTGGTGCTCTCCGGCGGCTCCTGGGGCGGCTACCTCACACTGCTGGGCCTGGGCGTGCAGCCGGACGACTGGACGCTCGGCCTGGCCGCCGTGCCGGTCGCCGACTACCTCACCGCGTACGCGGACGAGATGGAGGCGCTGAAGTCGCTCGACCGCACGCTCTTCGGCGGTACCCCCGAGGAGGTGCCGGACCGCTGGCGGGCGTCCTCCCCGCTGACGTACGTCGAGCAGGTGAAGGCACCGGTCTACATCAGCGCCGGGGTGAACGACCCGCGCTGCCCGATCCGGCAGATCGAGAACTATGTCGCCCGGCTGGACGGGCTCGGTAAGGTGCACGAGGTCTACCGCTACGACGCCGGGCACGGCTCGCTCGTGGTGGAGGAACGGATCAGGCAGCTGAGGCTGGAGATCGACTTCGCGCAGCGGCACCTGGGCCGTCCGGCGCACGGGGGGAACGACGGATGAGAAGACGCAGCGCCCTGGCCGCGGTGGCGGTGCTGGCCGTCCTGCTCACCGCGACGGCCTGCTCCGCCGGGAGCGACGACCCCTGTGACGACGTGGCCGGGCGTCCGGCCGTGACGCTGCCGGACGTGGCACTGTCGGACGGTGCGGACGGCGCGCTGCGGGACGTGGCGGACGGCGCGCTGCCGGACGGTGCTCCCGCAGGTCTTTCGATCCGCCCGGGCGCGCTGCTGCCCGGCGGGTCGGTCCTCGGCGAGGCCGGGGCGCAGCTGATGGCGAAGAGCCGCAGCGGCTCGAAGTCCGGCCGCAGCTCGAAGAAGTCGAAGAGCAGTCGCACCGTGGTGCACCACCACAGCGACAGCGACAGCACCGGCGGGGACGGTCAGGGCTGCGGGTCGTACACGCCGAGCCCGTCGCCGACCCGGATTCCCTGACCGGATGCCCTGACCGGAAAGGCTCCTCCGAAGCCGGCCCGGCGGGGTCGGGGGCTCAGACCGCCGGGTCCAGCCCGAGGGCCCGGTCCTGGGCGGCCTCCGCCTCCCGGCGGGCCAGCCGGAACCACATGAACACCACGAAGCCGGCGAAGACGAACCACTCCAGCGTGTACCCGAGGTTCTGGAACGCCCGGAGCGTGAGCCCGTCGCCGCCCGTCGGTTCGACGGTCGGCACCGCGGTCAGCGGGGCCGGGGCGGGGTCGGCGGCGATCCAGCCGTCGTACACCGGGTAGGGCAGCACGTTGACGAGGGCGGCCGGGCTGATGGTGCCGAGCTGGCCCGCGGGCAGCCCGCCGGCGATGGCGCCGCCGCTGCCGCTGTTCTCCGACGCCTGCAGCCGTCCGACGACGGTGACCCGGCCGGTCGGTGCCGCCGGGACGGACTGTGCCGCGGCACCGGGCGGACCGGCGGCCCAGCCGCGGACGACGGCCGCGGCGCGGCCCTCCGCGGTGCGCAGCGGCGTGAGCACGTAGTAGCCCTCGCGGCCGTCGACGGTGCGTCCGGGGACGAGCAGTTCGTGGGCGCCGTCGTAGCTGCCGGTCACGGTGACGGGGCGGCCGAGGGTGTCGGTGCCGACCTGCGGGCGGTCCGCGGTGAGCACCGTGGTGAGCGGGGCGGGGGCGGCCGCCGCGGCGGCGCTGCCGGCGCGGACCGTGTCACGGTGGCTGTCGACGCGGTCCTCGAACCGGCCGAGCTGCCAGGTGCCGAGGACCAGGCACACCGCGATCGCGGCCAGGGCGACGACGCCGGCGATGATCCAGCGCGGGGTGAGGAGGAACCGGTACACCCCACCACGGTAACGACCTCCTACGCCGTCCCCGGCCGCAGGGTCGCGGTGGATCCGCCGGGAGGCCGCGATGGGTCCGCGGGGAGGCAGGCAGCGGCAGCCTGCCGGCCCCGTCCCGCCGGCAGGTCGGGCGGTCGAGGCGGGACAGGGCGGAACGGGACAGGACGGGACAGGACAGGACGGGACGGGACGGGACGGGGCGCCGGGTCAGCCCGTGACCGGCGCGGTGGGCGCGGGATCGGCCGGGGCCGGCTCCGGGGCCGTGCGGTACACCGTGCCGCCGCAGCTGCCGGTGACGACCGTGTCGGCCGCCTCCGGGGCGCCGCCGTCGGGGGTGTGCGCGACGGTGACGCTCGGCCCGGCGACCGGCGGGGTGGCGGTGGGGCTGGGGCCGTCGGTGGGGCTCTCGGGGGCAGCGGCCTCGGTGGGGCCCGCGGCCGGGTCGGCCGTGGTGGCGGTCCGTGCCTCGGCGGCGGCGCTCGGGCAGGTGCCCTCCGGCACCCATCCGAACCGCACGCGGTAGCCCGTGCCGGGGGCGAGCACCAGCGGGCCGGAGGCGGGGACGGGCGGGGGCAGGGCTGCGGCCGCGTCCCCGGCGATGTGGTCGGCGACCCTGACCCGGGACTGGTCCGCGCCGCCGGCCGCGACGGCGGTGACCGTACCGGGCCCGGTGATGCCGCAGCTGTGCGCCGAGACGTTGCGGACGGTGAACCAGCCGTACACGTTGCCCGCGCTGTCGGGGGCGTCGGTGCGGGCCTCGGCCTGGCCGAGGTCGGCCCGTGCGCAGGCGGGGACGCTCGCCGTGGCGGCGGCGGAGGCGGACGTGCCGGTGCTCGGCGGGGCGGAGCCGCTCGGGGTGGCGGCGGGCCCGCCGCCGGGGACGGCGGGGACGGGCAGGGTGTGCGGGCCGCCCCGGCCGCTCGGGCTGGGCCGCGGGCCGGCGGAGGGGTCGCGGGCCTCCGTGCTGCCCGCGGCGGGGCCGTCGGAGAGGGCGAGGGGGCGGGCCGCGTGGAGCACGGGGACGGCCGCGACGGAGAGCAGGGTGACGGCGACGGCACCGGCCCAGGCGTGGCGGCGGCGGGCCCGGCGGCGCGGGACGGCGGAACGGATCCGGCCGAGGGCCGAGGGGTCGGGCTCCAGGGTGACGACGGCCTCGTGGAAGCGGGCCCGGAGGGCGAGCTCGGTGCGCTCGGCCCCTGTCAGGCCGTCAGTCATGGCTGCTCTCCATCAGCACGCGGAGTGCGGCGAGTCCGCGGGAGCCGTAGGCCTTCACCGAACCGATCGAGACGCCCAGCACCTCGGCGACCTGCGCCTCCGTCAGGTCCGCGTAGTAGCGCAGCACGAGCACCTCCCGCTGACGGCGTTGCAGCCCCTTCAGCGCGCTCCTCAGCTGATCGCGCTCCAGCGCATCGTAGGCCCCTTCTTCTGCACTGGCCATGTCAGGCATGGGTTTGGGGAGGAGCCGCAGGCCGAGGATCCGCCGGCGCAGGGTGGACCGCGACAGGTTGACGACGGTCTGCCGCAGGTAGGCGAGGGTCTTCTCCGGCTCGCGGACCCGGCGCCGCGCCGCGTGGACGCGGATGAACGCCTCCTGCACGACGTCCTCGCAGGAGGAGAGGTCGTCGAGGAGCAGGGCGGCAAGGCGAAGCAGCGACCTGTAGTGGGCCTGGTAGGTCTCGGTGAGCCGGTCGACGCTGGCTCCCGATGCGTCCGCCGCCGCCGCGGAGAAGCTCATCCGACTATCTGCCGGCCGGCGCACCGGCAACGACACCCTCGGCACCGCCTCGATCACGTTCGACACGCCTGTTGGACACACGATCCCCCGTCATGGTTGCCCGGACGGCGAGACATTCTTCCGTACGGACCGGACGCGCTCCAGCGGACGGCGGGTGATTCTGACGGATTGTCTCGGCAGGATCGGGAGAAACGGTGTCCGTTCCCCGCAATGCGCACAGGTGGGCCGGGCCGGACCGCCGTGCAGCGGTTCGGCCCGGCCCACCCGGTGCCGGTGTCAGCGGCCGGTGCCGCCGTAGACGACGGCCTCGTCGGTGTCCGTGTCGAGGCCGAAGGCGGTGTGCACGGCGCGCACGGCCTCCGGGATGTCCTCGGAGCGGGTGACGACCGAGATGCGGATCTCGGAGGTCGAGATCAGCTCGATGTTGACCCCCGCCTCGGAGAGCGCCTCGAAGAACGTCGCGGTGACGCCGGGGTTGGAGCGCATGCCGGCGCCGACGAGCGAGAGCTTGCCGATGGCGTCGTCGTAGCGCAGCGACTCGTAGCCGATGCCGTCCTTGACCCGGCCGAGGGCGTCGATGGCCTTCTGGCCGTCCGCCTTCGGCAGGGTGAAGGAGATGTCGGTGAGGCCGGTCGACGCGGTGGAGACGTTCTGCACCACCATGTCGATGTTGACCTCGGCGTCCGCGATGGCGCGGAAGATGCGGGCCGCCTCGCCCGGCTTGTCCGGCACGCCGACGACCGTGATCTTGGCCTCGGACGTGTCGTGGGCGACTCCGGAGATGATGGCCTGCTCCATCTCGCCCCCTTCGGGCTTGTTGGGGTTGACGCCGCTCACGATAGTCCCCGGCAGACCGGAGAACGACGAGCGGACGTGGATCGGGATGTTGTAGCGGCGCGCGTACTCGACACAGCGGTCGAGGAGCACCTTGGAGCCGGACGACGCCAGCTCCAGCATGTCCTCGAAGGCGATCCAGTCGATCTTGCGGGCCTTCTTCACCACGCGCGGGTCGGCGGTGAAGACGCCGTCCACGTCGGTGTAGATCTCGCAGACCTCGGCGCCGAGCGCCGCCGCCAGGGCGACGGCCGTGGTGTCGGAGCCGCCGCGGCCCAGGGTGGTGATGTCCTTGCTGACCTGCGACACGCCCTGGAAGCCGGCCACGATCGCGATGTTGCCCTCGTCGAGGGCGTTGCGGATGCGACCGGGCGTGACGTCGATGATGCGCGCCCGGTTGTGGGTGGAGTCGGTGATGACTCCGGCCTGGCTGCCCGTGAAGGACTGGGCGTCGAAGCCCAGCGTTCGGATCGCCATGGCCAGCAGGGCCATGGAGATGCGCTCTCCTGCGGTCAGCAGCATGTCGAACTCACGGCCGGACGGAATAGGGGTCACCTGTTCCGCGAGTTCGATGAGCTCGTCCGTCGTGTCTCCCATCGCGGACACCACGACGACGACCTCATGGCCGGCCTTCCTGGTGTCGACGATCCGTCGGGCGACGCGCTTGATGCCCTCGGCATCCGCAACGGATGAGCCGCCGTACTTCTGCACGACAAGGCCCACGTGCGCTCCTCGACTTGTGTCGTTTCGGGGGTGGTGGCCCCCTTGTGCGGTCACGGTCAGTCTATCGAGCACGGCCGCGCCGTCCGGCCTTCTCCATATGATGAGACGACCGTATCGCCTGGTGAACAGCCGGAACGGGCAGGTCTACGGGCGGACCGGCGGTGGCCAGAAGAAAATCCGGGACCGGGGTCGGCCCGGTCCCGGATTTCACGTTGTGCAGATCTGGTGAATCCTTCGTCACAGCCCCAGCTCGGCGGCCATCAGGTCGCCCGCCTGCTGCTCCAGCTGCTCGTCGGTCAGACCGTCGTCGTCGGTGTCCGCACCGTCCACCGCCGCCCCGATCGGGCTGTCCAGCCGCACGTGCGCGATCAGCGACTGCAGCGCACGCAGCACCGCCGTGCACGTCGAACCCCAGTTGGACAGGTACGAGAACTGCCACCACCACAGCGCCTCGCTGATCCGGCCCTCGCGGTAGTGCACCAGCCCGTGCCGCAGCTCGGCCACCACACCCGCCAGATCGTCCGAGATCCGGAAGGCGCTCGGCTTCTCCGGCGGCCCGTACGGGTCGAAGACCTCGTGGTACACGTCGATCGGCGCCAGCAGCTCGGCCAGGCGCTCCCGCAGCTCGACACCGTCCGGCTCCGGACCGGTGTCCGGCTCGAAGCGGTCCTCCGGCAGCACGTCGTCGACGGCCCCCAGCCGGCCGCCGGCCAGCAGCAGCTGCGAGACCTCCAGCAGCAGCAGCGAGATCGCACTGCCCGGCTCGTCGCCCTTCGCCACCTCGGTCACGGCGAGCACGAAGCTCTCCACCGAGTCGGCGATCTGCACTGCGAAGTCGTCGGGCTCGCTGGTACGGGTGGTGTCACTGTGGTCAGACATCGAGCAGTCGTCTCCCTTCGAAGGCCCGGCCGAGGGTGACCTCGTCGGCGTACTCCAGATCCCCGCCGACGGGCAGACCGCTCGCCAGCCGGGTCACCTTCAGGCCCATCGGCTTGCAGAGCCGGGCCAGATAGGTCGCGGTCGCCTCCCCCTCCAGATTGGGGTCGGTGGCCAGGATCAGCTCGGTGACCGTGCCGTCGGCGAGCCGCACCATGAGCTCGCGGACCCGCAGGTCGTCCGGACCGACGCCCTCGATCGGGCTGATCGCGCCGCCCAGCACGTGGTACCGGCCACGGAACTCCCGCGTCCGCTCGACCGCCACGACGTCCTTCGGCTCCTCGACCACGCAGATCACCGCGAGGTCGCGCCGCGGATCCAGGCAGACCCGGCACTGCTCGGCCTCCGCGACGTTGCCGCAGACCACGCAGAACCGCACCCGCTCCTTCACCTGCATCAACGTGTGCGCCAGCCGCCGGACGTCCACCGGGTCGGCCTGCAGGACGTGGAAGGCGATCCGCTGCGCGCTCTTGGGCCCGACGCCGGGCAGCCTGCCCAGTTCGTCGATCAGGTCCTGAACCACGCCCTCGTACACGTCACGCCTTCCTTCGGCCGGGCCGCGGCCCGGTGCCCAGTGCCCCGGGCCGACGCCCGGGGCCATCATCCAACGAATCGGGCGCCGGACACACCGTCCGGCGCCCGACTCACCCATAAATCACACAGCTCCGGCCCGGACGGCTACGCTGCGTCCCGCCGCCGGTCGGCAGCGTCAGAACGGAAGCCCCGGGATGCCGCCGCCGAGGCCCTGCGTCAGCGGGCCCATCCGCTCGGCCTGCATCTTCTGCGCCGCCGCGTTGGCGTCACGCACCGCGGCCAGCACCAGGTCGGCCAGCGTCTCGGTGTCCTCGGGGTCGACCGCGGCGGGCGCGATCGCCAGCGCGACCAGCTCGCCGGCGCCGGTCACCGTCGCCTCGACCAGGCCGCCGCCGGCCGAACCCGACACCTTCGTCTCGGCCAGCTCCTTCTGAGCCTTGCCGAGCTCCTCCTGCATCTTCTGCGCCTGCTTCAGCAGCTGCTGCATGTTGGGCTGGCCACCAGGGAACACGGCTCTACTCCTGCCTGTGCACGACATCGTCGCCACCGAGCCTACGCGGCGGCACCGGCCGCCACACCGGGTCAGCCGTTGTGGTGAACCTCCTCCAGCACCGTCGCCCCCAGCTCGCGGATGATCAGCTCCTGACCGGAGAACGCCTCCTCCGTGAGGTCGGGATCGTCGTCCTCCGGCACGTCGTCCTCCGGAGCCACCGGCGGCGGCTGCGGGGGCTGGTACGGCGCGGCAACGGGCGCCGGAGCGGCCTGCACGGGCTGCGCCGCGGAACCCGGCCCCGCCGGACGCTGCGGCTGTGCCGGCGCGGGCTGCTGCACCGGCGGGGCGGCCGGCGCCTGGTACGCGGGAGCCGCGGCGGGAGCCGGACGGGGAGCCTGCGGAGCACCCCAGCCACCGCCCGACGGCGCGGGCGCGGCCGGAGCCGCCGCCGAACCGCCGGACGGGTCGACGATGCACTCGACCCGCCAGTCGACCCCGAGGGCGTCCGCGAGCGCCTGCCGCAGCACCTCCTCGCTGTTGCTGCCGACGAAACTGTCGCGGGCGCCCGCATTGATGAACGACACCTGCAGCACGCTGCCGTCGAACCCGGCGACCTGGCCGTTCTGGCTGAGCAGGATCCAGGTGAAGCGCCGGCGGTTCTTCACCGCCTCCAGGATCTGCGGCCACATCTGCCGGACCTGCCCGGCGCCCTGCTGGGCCGCCGCGGACGGCTGCGCGCCGCCCGGCGTCGGCGACGCCACCGGGGCAGGCGCAACGGCCGCGGCCACCGGAGCGGGGGCCGCGGGCTGGGCGGGAGCGGGGACCGGTGCGGCGGCGGACGCCTCGGCGCCGCCCGGGGCGGGGAAGCTGCGCGGGATCGGCCACGCACCAGGGGCCGCGGCGGGCGCCGGAGCGGGCGCCGGGGTAGAGGCCGGAGCGGGGACCGCTGCGGGCTGGGCGGCGGGGGCTGCCGCGGGGGCCGGATAGGTCGGGTGGGCCGGGGCCGCGAAGCCGGAGGCGGCCGCTGCCGCCGGGGCCTGGGCGACCGGGGCCGGTGCCATGGCAGGGGCCCCCGGGACGCCCGGCCCGGCCGCGGCGAAACCGCCGGCCGACGCACGCCGCTCCAGCTTGTCGAGCCGCGCCTGCAGCGAGAGTTCGTCGCTGTACGCGCCGGGCAGCATCACCCGGGCACAGATCAGTTCCAGCTGGAGCCGCGGCGCGGCGTTCCCGCGCATCGCCGTCAGGCCGGTGTTCACGAGGTCGGCGGCCCGGCTCAGCTCGGCCGCACCGAAGCCGTCCGCCTGCGCCTGCATGATCGCGACCCGGTCGGCCGGGGCGTCGAGCAGGCCCTTCTCCCCCGCGTCCGGCACGGTGGCCAGGATCACCAGGTCACGCAGCCGCTCCAGCAGGTCCGCCACGAAACGCCGAGGATCGTGGCCGCCCTCCACGACGCGGTCGATCACCTGGAAGACCGTGGCGCCGTCCTGCGCCGCGAACGCGTCGACCACCTCGTCCAGCAGCGCCGAGTCGGTGTACCCGAGCAGCGCGGTCGCCATCGGGTAGGTCACGCCGCCCTCGTCCGCGCCGGCCAGCAGCTGGTCCATCACCGACATCGAGTCACGCACCGAACCGGCACCCGCCCGCACCACCAGCGGGAACACCGAATCCTCGACCTGGATGCCCTCGCGGCCGCAGACCTCGGTGAGGTAGTCGCGCAGCGTCCCCGGCGGCACCAGACGGAACGGGTAGTGGTGGGTGCGGGAGCGGATCGTCCCGATCACCTTCTCCGGCTCCGTCGTGGCGAAGATGAACTTCAGGTGCTCCGGCGGCTCCTCCACCACCTTCAGCAGCGCGTTGAAGCCGGCCGAGGTCACCATGTGCGCCTCGTCCAGGATGAAGATCTTGTACCGGCTGTGCACCGGCGCGAAGAACGCGCGCTCCCGCAGCTCACGGGCGTCGTCCACGCCACCGTGCGAGGCGGCGTCGATCTCGATCACGTCGATCGAACCCGGGCCGCCCGTCGCCAGGTCGCGGCACGACTGGCACTCGCCGCACGGCGTCGGCGTGGGGCCCTCCGCGCAGTTCAGACAGCGCGCCAGGATGCGGGCACTCGTCGTCTTGCCGCAGCCGCGCGGCCCGCTGAAGAGGTAGGCGTGATTGACCCGGTTGTTACGCAGGGCCTGCTGGAGCGGGGCGGTCACGTGCTCCTGCCCGATGACCTCCGCGAAGGTCTCGGGGCGATAGCGGCGGTACAGGGCTAGGGACACGCCACCGAGGTTATCGGCACCGGCCGACAAACGCGGCGCCCCGCCCACCCGACCCGGCCGTCGCGCCGGGCCCGGGAACGCAAGGACCCCTCGTGCACCCACCAGAGCCCTCCTACCCTTGCTGCCTTCCGGCCCTGGGGGAGTTCAGAGAGATAGCGCCGCACGAGGGGCTGCCCCAAGAGTAGCGGATCCCGGACCCGCAGCCAGCCACCCACCCCGCTCTCCGATCCGCAGGCAGCCACCTGCGGACACCTCCGGGACAGTGGTTCGCGAGCACCCCTCGACATGTACTAAGCTCTCCCACGGAGGATTCGCCTAGAGGCCTAGGGCGCACGCTTGGAAAGCGTGTTGGGGGCAACCCCTCACGAGTTCGAATCTCGTATCCTCCGCCGGCAGAAGGCCCGGACCGTTTCGACGGTCCGGGCCTTCGTCGTCTTCGCGCCCTGATGCCAGCACTTCCCCCTCCGGGCCGACCTGCTCGCGACGCCCCCGCCGGACACTTGCCCATACACTCGACTATCTATACAGTCGATTGTATGGATGCTGGGTGGGAGATCGAGATCGAACCGGAAGTCCGGCACTGGCTGGACAACCTGTCCGATCGTGACTACCTCCAGGCGGAGCACGCCGCCGAGCGGCTGCTCGACGCCCCCACCACCCTCTCCGAGCCGTATGCCCGCCACCTTGGCGACGGCCTGCGCGAGCTGCGATTCATGCTCGGCCACGACAGTCAGGCAATTCGCCTGACCTACTGGCTCGCACCAGGCCGGAGAATCGTCCTCCTGACCGTCTTCCGCAAGACCAAAATGCGCGAGGACGCCGAGGTGGATCGCGCCAAACAGGCCAGGAAGACTTGCGAGAACGAACGGCACACCGCACACGACGAGTTCAGCCGCACCATGACGAGGGGAGAAGCCCGATGAACCACACTCGCTGGAAGCTCACCCGCGAGCGCGCGATCACCGAAGGCCAGAATGAACCGCCTGAGGTCGAAGCCATGCGCACGGAGATCCGAATGGCCTTCGACCTCGGACAGGCAGTCCACGACCGCCGGACAGCGCTGGGCATCTCCCAGACGGAACTCGCCAAGCGCGCCAACATGACCCAGCCCCAGATCTCGAAACTCGAGCTCGGCGGCACCGTCCCCACGCTGCCACTGCTGGCCCGCCTCGCCAAGGCGCTGGACGCGTCGCTGAACATCGCCCTGGACGGCGACACCTCCACCGTCGCCTTCACGCCGCACGCGGTCTGAGCCCGTCCTGGTATCAGTTCCGGTCTCATCCATCGGGGTTCGGGACTGTCCGACCCCAGCGCGAAAACCACTCCACCACAGGTCAGAGCGGGCGTGAACCTCGACGGACAGCGTTCGGGAGAATGGGAAAGCGTGTCGGGGGCAACCCCTCACGAGTTCGAATCTCGTATCCTCCGCCGACAGAAGGCCCGGACCGCATCACGCGGTCCGGGCCTTCGTCGTTTCCGGTCGCGGTTCCGTTCGACGCGTCCGGCCAGGTTCGATCGCCGCTCGGCCGACCGGTCCGCAGCAGGTTGGAACGATCTCCGTCTTTCCCGCCTCTGTTGGTACGTCATCCTGGTGCTCCGGGCCGGTCTTCGACAGGGCGCGGCCGTCCTCCTACGTGGTGAGGTGTCCCCATCGGCAAGAAGAGCGGATCGGCGCCGGCCTCATGGCTGCGCGGTCTCGATGCGGCCGGGTTGGAGCGGGTCCTGGCGGCGCGTCCGGACGCCGCGTCGGCTCCGGAGCCGCGGTCGGTCGGTGAACTGGCGGACCGTCTTCAGCGCCCGGCGTCAGTGGCGCTGGTCCTGCCCCGGCTCGCGCTGCCGTGCCTGCAGGTGGCGGAGGCCCTCGCCGCACTGCCGGCCGCGTCACGGGACGATCTGTCAGGCTTCCTGGACGCGACGCACGGTGAACGCGCCCACGAACTGGCCGCCGTCCTGGAGACGCTGGCGGATCACGCCCTGGTGTGGCCGGACGGCAACGGCCTGCTGCGCACGGCTGCGCCGCTGCGGGACGTATGGGGCTCGCCCCTGGGGCTCGACGCACCGCTCGTGCGACTGCTCGCGGGCTCGACCTCCGACGAGCTGGGCCGCATGCTGGCGAAAATCGACGTCGCACCTGTCGCCGGCAGAAAAGAGGCCCGGCTGGCGGCGCTGGTCGGCCATCACAGCGATCCGGCCCGGGTCGCCACGCTGGTGGCCAAGGCGCCCGCGGCCACCCGGAAACTCCTTGAGCGGCGGGCACGTGAGGCTCCGGAACGGCCGGGCTTCATCATGTTCGGGGCTTCGCAGACGGACTCCGAGCCCGGCGAACGATGGGCGGTGGAACGGGGGCTGCTGATCCGGGACCGGCACCGGTACGGGCCGGCCCGGATGTCCGCGGAGGTGGCACTCGCGCTGCGCGGCTCCGACTGGCACGCCCCGTTCACACCCGTCCCGCCCGGCGTGCGGTCGGTGCCCGCCACCGTCCCGGACGTCGAACGGGAGGCCGCGGCCGCCTCGATGGCGTTCGCCGCCCACGCCGTGTCCGTCCTCGGGGTGTGCGCCGCCGCTCCCCCGGCCCGGCTCAAGGCCGGCGGGGTCGGCGCCCGCGAGCTCTCCCGGATCGGCAGAGCGGCACAGTGCGACGAGATCCTGGTACGCCTCGTGCTGGAGGCGGCAAGCGCGGCCGGGCTGCTGGCCCGGGACGGCGACCGGGTCGCGGCGACAGCGACCTACGACACCTGGGCCGGGCAGGAACCGGCCGACCAGCTCGCCGTGCTGCTCCGAACGTGGTGGGCACTTCCGCTGACCCCTGGCGGGAGCCGCGACGAGGACGGGAAGGCCCTGCCGGCACTCGCCGGGGCACCACCCTGCGGAGACTGCGTACAGGCCCGGCACGGGCTGCTCGCCGCCGCATCGCAACTGCCGGCCGACGAAGGCGTGGCGAACTCGGCGGACTTGGGGGCGCTGCTCGCATGGCTCCGCCCGCTTGTCGACGAACTCCCCCAGGACGCCACGCCGTTCGCCACCCTGATCCGGGAGGCGGAACTGCTCGGCGCACTCGCCCGCGGGGCCGTGTCCCCGATCGGGGCCGCCCTGCTCTCCGACGACGCCGAAGCTCTGACCGACGTCTGCCGGCGGCTGCTGCCCGCCGCCAGCGGGACCGCCCGCTTCGGCAGCGACCTCACGGCCGTGGTCGCCGGTACGCCGTCGGCGCACCTCCTCGCGCTGCTGGACTCCGTCGCGGACCGGGAGACCGCCGGTGCGGCGTCCGTGTGGCGGTTCAGCCCGGGGAGCGTCCGCCGCGCCATCGACGCGGGCCTCACCCCCGACGACCTCACGGCCGACCTGGCCGCCGTCGCCGTCGAGTCGCTTCCCCAGCCGCTCTCGTACCTGATCCACGACACCGCGCGCAGCCACGGCCGGGTACGCGTCGTCTCCGCCGCCTGTGTGATCCACGGCCAGGAGCCCGCTCTCCTGGCGGAACTGGCCGCCCACCGCAGACTCGTCCCGCTCGGCCTGCGACAGCTGGCACCGACGGTGCTGATCAGCCGGGCCCCGGCGGACAAGACCCTCACGGCGCTGCGCGCCGCGGGTTACGCCCCGGTCGCCGAGAAGCCCGACGGATCCGTCCGGATCGAACGGGCCCGGCGCCACCGTGCGGCGAGCCCCGTCCCGTCCCCGCGCCTGCCCGGCGGCAGGTCCCGCAAGCAGCGGACGGAGGCCCCCACCGCGGACGCGGGGACGGCCGTCGACCTGCACGCCCTCGCCGCCCGGCTCCTGAACGCCCCGCAGGACCTCGCGGAGCCCGACCCGCACGACGGCCGCCCCTACGCCAGCGACACCGAGGAGATCATCGCCGGGTACGCGCGCAACCTCACCTTCACCGATGTCCGCCAACTGACCCACGCCGTCGACAAGGGCCAGCCGATCACGATCGAGTACGTCGCCACCTCGGGCAGCACGACCGTCCGCACCCTCAGCCGGCTCGAACTCGACGCCCCCTACCTCCACGCCTGGTGCCACCTGCGGGACGACGAGCGCATGTTCACCATCTCCCGTATCCACGGCGTGATGCCCGCGTAGCCCGGGACGGCGACAGCACCGTCGTCGGGCCTCCGGACGGTCCGGACCGGACGGCTCCGGACCCGGTCCGGTCCGGACCCGGACGGCTCCGACGGTCACCGCGTGCCGGATGATGGGGACAGCGAAGACGAGGGGCGCGCAGTGACAGACAGTGAATCGATCGGGTCGGGGCCGGAGACCGCCGTGCACACCGCTGGGCCCGAGGCCGGGGCGGTACCTCCACCGGGCGCCGAGGTACCGGGCGCCGAGGTACCGGGCGCCGAGGCCCCGGGCAGGAGGACAGGGCGTCGGCGGTCCACGGGCCGGCGGCTGGCCGTGGCCGTCCTCGTCCTCGTGGTCCTGTGCCTCCCGCCGTGGTGGACGCTGTTCGGCTCCGGCGCCGACTGGCCGCTCCCGGTCGTCCTGGCCGGCACGGCGGTCCTCGCCGCCTGGGCGGCCTCCTTCCCCTTCCTGATGGCCGCGGGCCACGGGTCACGACGGAACGACCGGGCCGCGCGCGTCGCGGACACCACCCTCGGGATGATCTGGGTGCTCTTCACCTGGTCGGTGCTGGGCGGCCTGGTGGACCTCGTGCTGACCGGGCTCGACGTCGGCGGCGCCGGCCGGGCCAGGACCGTCGCCGTGTCCGTCGCCGTGGTCTCCGCCGGGCTGCTGGCCTGGGGGCACCACGAGGCCATGCGCGTGCCCCGGGTGAAGCGGCTGGACGTCCACGTCCCGCGACTCGGCGGCGGCCTGGACGGAACCCGTGTCGTCGTGCTGGCCGACACCCACTACGGGCCGATCGACCGGGCGGACTGGTCGGCGCGGGTTGCCGAGGCGGTCAACGCGCTCGACGCGGACGTCGTGGTCCACGCCGGCGACATCGCCGACGGCACCCCCGGCCAGCGCCGGGAGCAGTCCGCGCCGCTCGGAACGATCCGGTCGCGGCTGGCCAAGGTCTACGTCACGGGGAACCACGAGTACTCCGGGGAGGCCCAGGGCTGGCTGGACCGCATGGCGGAACTGGGCTGGGAGCCGCTGCACAACCGCCATGTCGTGGTGGAGCGCGACGGCGACGCCCTCGTGCTCGCGGGCGTGGACGACGTGACCGCGGAGTCCTCCGGCCTGGCCGGACACCGCGCGAACCTGCACGGCGCACTGGCGGGGGCGGACCCGGCCCGCCCGGTCCTGCTGGTCGCCCACCAGCCCAAGTACGTGCCGCAGGCCGCGGCCGCCGGCATCGACCTGCAGATCTCCGGGCACACCCACGGCGGCCAGATCTGGCCGTTCAACTTCCTCGTCCGGATCGACCAGCCGGTGGTGCACGGTCTGAGCCGGCACGGGGAGCGGACCCAGCTCTACACCAGCCGGGGCACCGGCTTCTGGGGGCCGCCCTTCCGGGTCTTCGCACCGAGCGAGATCACGCTGCTCACACTGCGGTCGGGCGGCATCCCGGCAACCGCGTAGCGCGCCGGACCGCACCACCACGGACCGCACCGCACCACCACGGACCGCACGGACTCCGGGGTGAGCGCCGGACGAAGGCCCGGACCGCACGGCGGTCCGGGCCTTCGCCGTACGCGGCACGCCGGGGGCGGCCGCACTCACCCCATGCTCTTGGCGCCGTCCAGGGACTCGCGGATGATGTCTGCGTGGCCGGCGTGCTGGGCGGTCTCGGCGACGATGTGCATCAGGACGCGGCGGGCCGACCACTCCGCACCGGACTCGAACCACGGGGCCTTCGGCAGCGGCTGGGTGGCGCCGAGGTCGGGCAGGGCGGCGACCAGGTCGTCGGTCCGGCGGGCGGCCTCCTCGTAGTCGGCCAGGACACCGGCGAGCGTCTCCCCGGGCAGCAGCCGGAACTCGTCGGCGCGACGGGCGAAGTCCGCCTCGGTCATGGCGGCGAAGTCGGGCATCGCCGACGGGCCGTCCAGGATGAAGGCGGCCCAGGCCCGCTCCACCGAGGCGACGTGCTTGACGAGGCCGCCCAGACAGAGCGCGCTGGCGGTGGTCCGCAGCGCGGCCTGCTCGTCGGTGAGGTCGCGGGTGGTGAAGCGCAGGAAGTGGCGCTGCTTGGCCAGGGCCACCAGCAGGTCGGCGCGCTCGCCGGTCGCCGTCCGCGTGTCGGTGGCCTGGGTGTCGGTGGCCTGCGCGCCGGTGGTCGACTCGCTGACGGTCAGGGTCTCGCTCATGGTCTCCGCCTTCGTCGTTCTTGCTCCGTCGGACAAGGTCCACGCTATGAGGCACAGCGGTCACTTTCCGGCCTGAATCCCGGGATGATCGGAGCCATGGCGAACACCAGCAACCGCACGCTGCGACTGCTCTCCCTGCTCCAGACACACCGGCACTGGCCGGGCGACGAGCTGGCCGACCGGCTGGACGTCTCGGTCCGTACCCTGCGCCGCGACATCGACCGGCTCCGTGAGCTGGGCTACCCGGTCGAGGCGCAGCGCGGTGTCGCCGGCGGTTACCAGCTCGCCGCGGGTGCGGTGCTGCCGCCGCTGGTGATCGACGACGAGGAGGCGGTGGCGCTCGCGGTCGGCCTGCAGGCCGCCGCGGAGGGCCCGGTGGAGGGCATCGCGGAGGCTTCGGTCCGGGTGCTGGCCAAGGTGGTGCAGGTGATGCCGCCGCGGTTGCGGCGCCGGGTCGACGCGCTGCGGGCGATGACCGTGCGCACCGACTGGGGCGGGTCGGCCCCCTCGGGCGTCGATCCGGACGAGTTGACGGTGGTGGCACTGGCCTGCCGGGATGCCGAGCAGCTCCGCTTCTCCTACACCGCCGCCGACGGGCGCCGCGCGGATCGGCACGTCGAACCGCACCGGCTGGTCTGCCTCGGCCGCCGCTGGTACCTGGTCGCGTACGACCTCGGACGGCACGACTGGCGCACGTTCCGGCTCGACCGTCTCGCCGTGCCGCAGGGTGCCGGCACGCGTTTCAGACCGCGTGACCTGCCCGCTGCCGATGCCGCCGCCTTCGTGCGGGCCGGGCTCACGACCATGCCCCGCCCGTACCGGGTGGAGGCCGTGGTGGACGCTCCGGCCGCGGCCGTGCGTGAGCGGATCGGCCGGTGGAGCACGGTCGAGGAGGTCGACGCGGGGCGCTGCCGGGTCCGGATGACCGCCGACTCCCTGGACTGGCCGATGATGGCGCTCGGCTCGGTCCGTGCGGACTTCCACGTCGTCGGGCCGCCCGAGCTGCTCGACCGGATCGGCGAGTGGGGCGACCGGTTCCTCCGGGCGGCCCGGGAGGCGCGGGTGTAGCCGGGGCCTCACCGCGGCCGGCGGGGCCGTACGGTCGAAGCCGCCCCACCCCGGGGCGCGTGTCCGGGATCACAGGGCGGTTCGCCGGGTGGACGAAATGCCACGGCGGCCCGAACGGTTGGCACCCGTACATTCAATGCACGTGCACATACCGTCCGTACCTGCGAGGACCACCCATGACCGTCGCTGCATCCTCCGCCTCCCGCGCGGCCGCCCTCCTGTCCCGGCCCGTCGCGCTGAACGGCCTGACCGTTCCCAACCGCATCGCGATGGCCCCCATGACGCGCATGTTCTCCCCGGGCGGTGTGCCCGGGGAGGACGTGCGGTCGTACTACGCCCGGCGCGCCGCCGCGGGCGTGGGCCTGATCGTCACCGAGGGGACGTACGTCGGCCACGAGTCGGCCGGGCAGAGCGACCGCGTGCCGCGGTTCCACGGCGAGGAGCAGCTGGCGGGGTGGGCGCAGGTCGCCGGGGCCGTCCACGCGGCGGGCGGCACGATCGTGCCGCAGCTGTGGCACATCGGCATGGTGCGCAAGCAGGGCGAGCCGCCGTTCGCCGACGCCCCGGCCGTCGGTCCCTCCGGCATCCGTGTCGACGGCACCGAGGGCACCGGCAGGGCGATGACCCGGGGCGACCTCGACGACGTCATCGGCGCGTTCGCCGAGGCCGCGGCCGCCGCCGAGCGCATCGGCTTCGACGGGGTCGAGCTGCACGGCGCCCACGGCTACCTCCTCGACCAGTTCCTGTGGGCCGGGACGAACCGCCGCACCGACGCCTACGGCGGCGACCCCGTGGCCCGTACGAGGTTCGCGGCCGAGATCGTGGCCGCGGTCCGCGCGGTGGTCTCGCCCGGCTTCCCGGTGATCTTCCGTTACTCGCAGTGGAAGCAGGAGGCGTACGACTCGCGCCTCGCCGACACCCCGGAGGAGCTGGCGGCGATCCTGACGCCGCTGGCCGAGGCCGGCGTCGACGCCTTCCACGCCTCCACCCGCCGCTACTGGCTGCCGGAGTTCGAGGGCTCCGACCTGAACCTCGCGGGCTGGACCAGGAAGCTCACCGACCGGCCCACCATCACCGTCGGCTCGGTCGGCCTCGACGGCGACTTCATCCGCGGCTTCATGGGCGAGGGCGCGCCCGTCCGGGCCCTCGACAACCTCCTCGACCGCCTGGAGCGCGACGAGTTCGACATGGTCGCGGTGGGCCGCGCCCTGCTGCAGGACCCGGAGTGGGCGGCGAAGGTGCTGGGCGGCCGGCTCGACGAGCTGAAGCCGTACGACGCGGCCGCGCTGCGGACCCTGAGCTAGGCGCACCCGACTCTCCCTCCCGCCCGCGCGCCGCCGGTGCGCGGCGGGCGGGAGAGCCGGAAGACCCGGGAGAGCCGGAAGGCCCCGGCGCTGGACGCTCACGCAGGCGGGAGGGCGCGGCAGAGCGCCTCCAGGGCGGCGCCGTAGGCGTGGTCCGGCGGGGTGGCGTAGCCCACGACGAGGCCGTCGGGCGCCGGCCCGGCGGCCTGCGGGTGACGGAAGGCTCCGAGGCCGTCGAGAGCGAGCCCCTGCCAGGCGGCGGCCTTGAGGGCCGCCGCCTCGGTGCCGGCGGGGAGGCGCAGCACGGCGTGCAGGCCTGCGGCGATGCCGGTGACGCGGATGTGCGGGGCGTGCTCGGCGAGGGCGGCGACGAGCCGGTCGCGGCGGTGGCGGTAGCGCTGCCGCATCCGGCGGACGTGCCGGTCGTACCGGCCGGAGGTGATGAGTTCGGCCAGGGTGAGCTGGTCCAGGGTGCCGGCCCAGGCTTCGCGTTCGCCCTTGACGGCCAGGACGCGGTCGACGAGGTGCTCGGGCAGGACCATCCAGCCGAGGCGGAGCGCCGGCGAGAGGCTCTTGCTGACCGACCCGAGGTGAACGACCCGCTCGGGGTCCAACCCCTGGACGGCGCCGACGGGTTCGCGGTCGTAGCGGAACTCGCCGTCGTAGTCGTCCTCCAGGAGCAGGCCGCCCCGGGAACGGGCCCAGTCGACGGCGGCGGCACGGCGGTCGGAGTGCAGGGGGCCGCCGGTGGGGAACTGGTGCGCCGGGGTGAGGAGTGCGGCCCGGACGGCCCGGTGGTCGGCCAACTCCTCGATGCGGGCGCCGCGTTCGTCGACGGTCAACGGCACGCCGGTGACGCCGGCCTGGGCGAGCAGCTCGCGGTGGAAGCCGAGACCGTACGCCTCGACGGCCAGCGGGCCGCGCAGCACGCCCCGGCCCGATCCCCCGGCGCCGCCGAACAACAGCCTTAGGGCGTGGGCGAATCCGGAGCAGATGACGATGCGGTCGGGCAGCGTACGCACCCCGCGGACCCGTGCCAGGTACGCGGCGAGGGCCTGGCGGAGTTCGGTGCGGCCCTGCGGGTCGCCGGGCCCGAAGGCCTCGTTGGGAGCGGAGCCGACGGCGCGGCGGGCGGCGGCGAGCCAGTCCGTGCGGGGGAAGGAGGCGGCGTCCGGCTGTCCCTGCCGCAGGTCGTGCAGGGGCCCCGGCCTGCGGGCGGGCGCCTTGACCGGCACGCGGACGGGCTTCGGCGGGGCGGCGCGGTCGGCGACGCGGGTGCCGGATCCCTGGCGGGCGGTGAACCGGCCCTCGGCGACGAGTTCGGCGTAGGCGGAGGCGACGGTGTTGCGGGCGATGCCGAGGTCGGCGGCGAGCGAGCGGTAGGGCGGCAGGCGGGTGCCGGGGGCCAGGCGGCCGTCGCTCACCGCCTCGCGCAGCGCCCGGGTGAGGGCGGCCTGGCGGCTCCCCGGTCCGGCGAGGGCCAGGTGGAGGTCGAGGCCGATGCGCTCGGCCGAATCGACCCAGGATTCCGGCATGGAAGTGCACTCTACCGGGGGTCTTTCCGGGCCTAGATTCGTGGTCATGACGAACACCGGCGCAGCCACCACCACCACCACCATCGCCCGCCTGAACTTCGCCAAAGCCGCCCCGAAGGCGTTCCGGGCCCTGATCGGGCTCGACGCCGCGGCCCGCGAGGGTCTCGACCCGGCCCTCGTCGAGCTCGTCCAGATCCGCGCGTCGCAGCTCAACGGCTGCGCCTACTGCCTGCACATGCACACCTCGGACGCCCGCAAAGCCGGTGAGAGCGAGGAGCGGCTGCACATGGTGTCCGTCTGGAAGGACGCCGCGCACTTCTTCACCGAGCAGGAGCAGGCCGCGCTCGCGCTCACCGAGGCGGTCACCCTCGTGGGGCGGGCGGGTGTGCCCGACACCGTCTACGGCCCGGCCGCGGCGCAGTTCACCGAGGAGGAGCTGGCCCGGCTGCTGGCCCTGATCCTCACGATCAACACCTGGAACCGCATCGCGCTGAGCACGGCGAAGGTGCCCGGCACCGACGAGCGCACGGCGCACTGACCGGACGAATGCCGTCACGGCCGTCCCCTTCCCCGCGCACCCCGGCTCCGCGGTGCGGGTCTCGCTGCCCGTCCGCGCTCCTGGGTACGGTGGGAGTTCCCCCTGAGGGAGGTTCAAGCCGTGGTCTCCGACGACCTGTGGAGCATCGGGGAGCTCGCCGGCCAGGCGGGCGTCACCGTCAAGACCGTCCGTTTCTACTCCGACCGCGGGCTGCTGCCCGAGGCGGCCCGCAGTTCCGGCGGGCACCGCCGGTACGGTCCTCCGGCGCTCGACCGGCTGCGTCTGATCCGCTCGCTCCGCTCGCTCGACCTGCCGGTGCCGGAGGTCGGCCGGATCCTCGCCGCCGAGGACGCCTCCGGCGGTGCGCTGGAGGACGCCGTGGCCAGGCAGTTGCGGGAGCTCGGTTCGCAGCTCGCCGCGCTCCGCTGGCAGGAGGCCGCCCTGCGGCTGGTTCACGACGCCACGCCCGAGGAGCGGCCCGGTCTGCTGCGGCTGGTCGGGGCCGTCCCGGCGCCGCCCGGCTCGGACGCGCTGGCCCGGTTCTGGCGCCGGGTGCTCCCTGCGCGGCTCCCGGCCCCGCTGCTCTCCTCGATCCTGGAGTCGGCCGTACCGCAGCCTCCTGCCGACCCGACCCCCGCCCAGGTGCTGGCCTTCGCCCGGCTGCACGTCCTGGTGGGCGGCGTGCAGTTCGGCAAGGAGCAGTGCCGTCCCGCGTCCCGCATGCCGGACGACGGGTTCCGTCCGGCCGTCCTGTACGCGGGCCTCGGTGAGGCGTACGCGCTGGCCTCCGACGACCTGCGGGGCCGGCGGCCGCCGCAGGAGGGCGGCTCGCTGGACTGCTTCGTCGCCGCCCACGCGCAGGCGCGGGGCGCACGGGACACCCCGGCGTTCCGCCGCGGGCTGGCGGGCATGCTCGCGCAGACCGCGGACCCGGTCGTCGAACGCTACTGGGACCTCACCGGGGAGCTCCTCTCTCCGCCGTCCGGCCCGGCGGAGCCGACCCTGGGCTCCGCGCACACCTGGCTGTACGCCGCCCTGAAGACCCAGGTCAGGGCCGCCGCGCTCTGACCCGGCACACCGCGCGCCCCGGCGCACCGCGTGCCCCGTCGGCCGGGTGCGGCGCGCCGCGGTCGGCGGCGCCGGGCCGTGTCAGGCCGCCGCCCGCGGCACGGACCGCGGGGCCGGCTCGGCCGCCACCGGACCGGCCGCCACCGCAGCAGGCGCCGCCACCGCCGGGCGGGCGGCGCGGGGCCGCAGCACCCGGCCGAGCACGCCGGGGGCGAAGAGTCGCTGCGGCGGGGCCTGCAGGTTGGCGACGCTCAGGAAGGCGCGTCCGACGGCCGGGTCGACCGCGGCCGCACGGTGGAGGCGGCCGATGTAGCGGTTGAGCAGCCTCACCCGGAGGGTGCGGCGGCCCTCGACGAACGGGAAGCGCAGGTCGCCGCCGACGGACATGTCCCACGGGACGTCGGTGATGCGCGCGGCCCGGCGGAAGAACCGCCGGGCGAGCCCGTCCCCGGGGTTCTCCGCGAGGCACGCCTGCAGCGCGGCGGCCTCGCACGCGGCGACGGTCATGCCCTGCCCGTAGGAGGGGTTGAACTGGCAGAGGGCGTCGCCGAAGACGAGGTAGCCCTCGGGGAAGCGGGTCAGCCGTTCGTAGTGGCGCCGGATGGAGACCGGGATGCGCATCATCCGGGGTGCGCCGAGCGGTTCGAGCCGCTGCAGGAGCTGGTGCAGGTCGGGGACGGGCAGCCGTTCGGCGAACCGGTGGTAGCCGTCCGGGTCGACGGGCGGGAGGTCGGCGTTCATGCCGAAGAGGGTGACGAGCCAGCGGTCGCCCTCCCCGCTGAGGGCGACGCCGCCGCGCGGTGCGTTCGCCTCGGCGCCGATGACGTAGGCGTCGACGTCGGAGTCGCCCGGACGGCGCCGGTACTCGCGGGAGACGTAGGCGATGCCGGAGTCGACGCGTTCCTCCGGGGCGGGTTCGTAGCCGAGCGCGCGGAGCCAGGTGGCGCCGCGGTTGCCGCGGCCGGTGGCGTCGACGAGGAGGTCGGCGGGCAGGTCCTCCGGTTCGGCGTTGACGCGCAGCAGCCGGACGCCGGTGATCCGTCCGGCGGCGCCGTCGGCGAGGGGTTCGACGACCTCGCACCGCTGGTGGATCTCCACGCCGGGCAGGGCCTCCACCCGGGTGCGGAGGTGGTGTTCGAGGGTGGGCCGGCTCACCATCAGGCAGCGCAGTCCGGACTCGGCCTGCAGCAGGGGGTGGCCGTCGTTGACCCAGCGCACGTCGTTCTGGGCGTCGCGGATGATGGCGCCGCGGGCGACGAGGTCGTCGCCGAGGCCGGGGAAGAGGTCCTCCAGGACCTCGAAGCCCTTGGAGAGCAGACCGTGCGCGTGGTGGCTCTGCGGTACGCCGCGCCGCGGTGCGGCGTCGTCGGGCAGGGCGTCTCGCTCGATCACGGTGACCCGCTCGTACGTCCCGGCGAGCACCCGGGCGGCGAGCAGGCCGCCGATCCCCGCTCCGGCGACGACAGCGTGTCCGCGTCTGTGCGGGCCGTTGCCTGTCATGGTGTCCCCCTTCCGTCGACGGAGCACTCGCGTCGACGGAACAAGCGTGCCCCGCGCGGCTTGGCATCCGATTGCCATCGGCTTGACGGCCTGCGGCCGCGGGTGCGGGAGGTCGCACCGCGGCCCCGGCGGGGCACCGTGGGGGGTGCCCCGACGGGGCCGGGTGGGCTGGGGGGGAGGACGGATCAGACGTCCTTGAGGGAGGGCATCTCGCCCTCGGTGCGGCCGAGGTCGATGATCGCGAAGGCCGCGTTCTGCGGGTCGGTGAGGGAGGCGAAGCGGCCGAACGGGCTGTCCATCGGGCCGTAGTGGAGGTGGCCGCCGAGCTCGGTGGCCTTGGCGACGGCCGCGTCGCAGTCGTCCACGGCGAAGTGCACGTTGATGAACGGCGGCAGGCCGGACGGGAAGTCTGAGCCCATCTCCATCCGGCCGAGCACCGGATCGGAGCCGATGCTGTAGACCCGGTAGTCCATGCCGCCGGCGTCCATCTGCTGGGCCCGGTACGGGAAGGCGGCCGTGAGGAAGGCGTCGGTGGCGGCGGTGTCGCGGGTGCAGAGCTCGGCCCAGGCGTACCCGCCGGGCTCGCCGACCTTCTCGAAGCCCTCGTGGCGGTCGGCCTGCCAGATGCCGAAGGCCGCACCGCCGGGCTCGCGGGCGATCAGCATGGTGCCGAAGTCGCCCACCTGCATGGGGCCCATGACGATCTCGCCGCCGGCCACGCGGATCTTCTCCGCGGACGCCGCGGCGTCCGGGGAGGCGAAGTACAGGCACCAGGCGGACTGCGCCTCCTGGCCGGGCATCGGCGGGACGACGGCGGCGACGGCCTTGCCGTCCTTGTACGCCTGCGTGTAGTTGCCGTACTCGGAGGAGCTCTCGCCGAAGGTCCAGCCGAGGACGGCGCCGTAGAAGTCCTTGGCGCCCTCCAGGTCGGTGAACATCGCGTCGGCCCAACAGGGGGTGCCTTCGGGCTGCACTGCCATGGTGTCTGCTTCCTCTCGCAGGGGTGGGTGGCGGGGGCGGGGCACGGGCCGGGTCAGCCCATCGTCCTGGCCCCGTCGAGGGATTCGCGGATGATGTCGGCGTGGCCGGCGTGCTGGGCGGTCTCGGCGATGATGTGCAGCAGGACGCGCCGGGCCGACCAGGTGGCGCCGGGCTCGAACCACGGCGCCTCGGGCAGCGGGTGGGCCGCGTCGAGGTCGGGGAGGGTCGCGACGAGGTCGTCGGTGCGGGCCGCGACCTCCGCGTAGGCCGCCAGCAGCCCGTCCAGGGTGTCGCCGTCGGCCATCCTGAACTGGCCCTCCCAGTCGACGGGTTCGCTCCGCATGGCATCGGCGCCGCCGAGCACGAACCGGATCCAGCGGGCCTCGACGCCGCTGACGTGCTTGACGAGGCCGCCGAGGCACAGCGCGCTGGCGGTGGTGCGCTGCGCGGCCTGCTCGTCGGTGAGTTCACGGACGGTGTACCGCAGGAAGCCGCGGTGCTTGCCGAGCGTCTCCAGCAGGTCGGCGCGCTCGCGCGGGAGGGCGGCGGCGGGCGGGGTGTTCATGGTCCTCCTCCTGTTCGGGTGGCGGCGGTCGTACAAGGACGGCGGGGAGGGGCGTCCGGCGGGACCGGGCGCCGGGCGGGGACGGGGTCACACCGGGACGGTCCAGCGCTGGGCGCCGGTGCCGTTGCAGTCCCACAGCTGCAGGCGGCTGCCGTCGGTGGTGTCGCTGCCGGGCAGGTCGAGGCAGCGGCCGGACGGCGGGTTGAGGAGCGAGCCGTCGGCGCGCGGCCACCACTGCTGGGCGCCGGTGCCGTTGCAGTCCCACAGCTGGACGGCCGCCCCGTTGAAGACCGAACTCCCGTCGACGTCGAGGCACTTGCCGAGCGAACGGATGCTGCCGTCGGAGGCGGTGGTCCACTGCTGGGCGGCGGCGCCGGTGCACGCGGCGAGCTGCACGGCGGTGCCGTTGACGGCCGAACCCCCGTCCGCTCCGACGCACTTGGCGTCGGGACCGACGACCGGTCCGGTGGCCGGGCGGGCCGGGCCGACGTCGAAGGAGGGCGGCGCGTCCTCCGGGGCGCGCCCCCAGGCGGGGTCGGGCGCGTCGGAGAGGGTGAAGGCCAGGGTGCCGCCGCGGCGTACGAACTCCTCGCTCAACCAGGGGCGTCCGGTGGCGGCACCGTCCACGGCGAGGGCGTGCACGTACCGGGCCTGCTCGGAGGCACCGGGTGCGGTCACCTCGATCACGGCTCCGTTGCCGCGGCGCACCGTGACGGCGGGGAACAGCGGGCTGGCGAGCACGAGTTCGGACCTTCCCGGTGCCTGCGGGTACATGCCGAGCGCCGCCCACACCACCCAGGAGGACATCTGTCCGAGGTCGTCGTTGCCGGGCTCGCCGTCGGGGGCGTCGGAGAAGAGCTCGGTGAGGGCGCGCCGCACGGTGTCCTGGGTGCGGTCCGGCCGGCCCGCGTAGGCGTACGCCCACGGGGTGTTGGCGGAGGGCTCGTTGCCGAGGTAGGCGTGCTCGGAGTCGGGGCCGCCGTTGAGTTCGGCGAAGAACCCGTCGAGCCGGGCGACGGCGGCGGTGTCGCCGCCCATCGCGTCGAAGAGTCCGCGGTGGTTGTAGGGCACCATCCAGGCGTACTGCGCGGCGCTGCCCTCGACGAAGTGGTCCTGCTGGGCGGGCCGGAAGTCGGGCCAGGCGTGGTCGGTGCCGCGGGGCTGGAGGTAACCGCTGCCGCTGTTGAGCAGGTTGCGCCAGTTCGCGGAGCGGTGCATCAGGGTGTCGTGGGCGGCGGTGTCGCCGATCCGGCCGGCGAGCTGGGCGAGGGCGAAGTCGGCGCTGGTGTACTCCAGGGTGGTCGCGGCGGAGCCCCAGATGCCGGACGCGTCGGACGGGATGTAGCCGATCGTGTCGTACGGGCCGTGTCCGGGCCGCTGGCGGGGGTCGCGGCTGCCCGCGGTGGCGATGCGGAGCAGGCCCGCGGCGTCGAAGTCGGTGCCGCCGAAGGCGTGGATGCTCGCGGCGATGATCGGCAGGGGGTCGCCGACCATGACGCCGGTGCCGCCGTTGGCGAGGGTCCACCGGTCGAGGTAGCCGGCGCTCGCGCCCTGGTCGACGACGGACTGCGCGATGTCGGCGGCCCGGGCGGGGTCGAGCAGCGCCAGCAGTTGCACCTGCGAGCGGTAGACGTCCCAGCCGGAGTAGTCGGCGTACTGCGCGTGGCCGGGCCGGGCGGTCCGGATCGCGCCGTCGAAGCCGGGGTAGCGGCCGTCGGTGTCGCTGATCACGCTGGGGTGCAGCAGCGCGTGGTAGAGCGCGGTGTAGAGGATGCGGCGCTGCGTGGTGGTGCCGCCGTCGACGGCGATCCTGCCGAGCAGGTCGTTCCAGGTGGCGCGGGCGTCGTCGCGGAGCCGGTCGAACGCGGTGGTGCCCTGTTCGGCGGCGAGGTTGGCGCGGGCGCCGTCCGCGCTGACGAAGGAGACGCCGACCCGGGCGGTGACGGTGCGGTCGGTGCCGGTGTCGAAGGAGACGAGGGCCTGGGCGCCGGAGGCGGCCCGGGTACGGGCGGGGTGCTGGTCCTCGCCGGTGCCGGTGCCGTGGTCCTGCGCGGTGCGGGCGGCCTGCGGGGCCACGCCCTCGCTGCCGCCGGTGGCGGTGCGGCGGGTGGTGTCGACGGTGCCGGCGTCGGCGCCGCCCGTGCGGACGATCCCGGCGCTGCTGAACGGCCGGTCGAACTGCGCGTGGAAGTAGACGCGGTAGCGGTTGCCGGTGCCGCAGAAGCCGCCGCTCTCGGTCCAGCCGGAGAGGGTGTCGGCGCCGATGCTGATGCTGCCGGAGGCGTCGTTGAAGGCCTTGCCTGCGTCGACGGTCAGCGAGGCGGTGCGGCCCGCGGGGTACGTGAAGCGGGCGATGCCGGAGCGCTGGGTGGTGGCGAGTTCGGTCCGCAGGCCGTTGCCGAAGGTGACGGCGTACGAGCCGGGGGCGATGGTCTCGTCGGCGTGCCGGAAGTCCGCGTGGTCGGTCGGGCGGCCGTCGAGCACCGGCATGAACGGCGTGGTGCCGTAGTCGCCGCAGCCGGCGCCGGAGATGTGGGTGAGGCTGAAGCCGTTGATCCGCTGGTCGTCGTAGAAGTAGCCGCCGTGCTGGTAGGTGGCGGTGTCGGGACTCCACTGCACCATGCCGAGGGGCGCGGAGGCGCCGGGGAAGGTGTTGCCGGCCCCGCCGCCGTTGCCGAAGTCCGGCTCGCCCTGCTTGGTGCCGACGTACGCGTCGACGTACTGCGCGGGGTCGGCGACGGTCACCCGGGCGGGTGGTGGCGCCGCCCCGGCGGGTGCGGTGAGGGTGCCGGCGGCCAGGGCCGCGGCGGCGACCTGTACGAGTGCGGACGTGAGCGATCTGGAACGGTGCACGGAGCCTCCTGGACCCGCCGTGGGCCTGCGGTGCGCGAACCGCGCGGCGGCGGGCGCCGTGGTCGGCGGCCCGGCGGGGGCGCGGGTGGGCAAACCGGCCCCGGCCGGTCCGGGAGACCCGTACCGGCCGGGGCCGACCATCTGCTCGTCGGTTCATCGTGCAGCCGCGTCGCGGCGGACCCGGCGCCGACAGGCCGCCTGTCGCCCGCCCGGCCCAATCACCCGACCCCCCGTCAGTCGGCGCCCGCGGCAGCCTTCGTACGGCGGACGTGCACCACGCGGGCGGTGACCGGGCGGTGTGTTGTGCGCCGCGCCCCCGCGCCCGGGCTGCCACGATGAGGGCGACCCGACCGACCGCCGCACCAGGGGCCGCACCGTGAGCGTCACCATCCACCTCGCGCAGCAAGCGGAGGCCGACGACCTGCTCGGCCGCAGCCCGCTCGCCGCGCTCACCGGCATGCTGCTGGACCAGCAGATCCCCATGGAGTGGGCCTTCACCGGCCCGTACACGATCGCGCAACGGCTCGACGCGGACGACCTGGACGCGCACCGGATCGCCGCCGCCGACCCGGAGGAGTTCGCCGCCCTGCTGTCGCAGAAGCCCGCCGTGCACCGGTATCCGGGCTCGATGGCCAAGCGGGTGCAGCAGCTCTGCCAGTACCTGGTGGAGCACTACGACGGCGACGCCGGGGCGGTCTGGCGGGATGCGCCCGACGGCCGTGAGCTGCTGAAGCGGCTCGACGACCTGCCCGGCTTCGGCAGGCAGAAGGCGCAGATCTTCCTCGCCCTGCTGGGCAAGCAGTTCGGCGTCACCCCGGACGGCTGGCGCGAGGCCGCCGGGGCGTACGGCGAGCCGGGGTTCCGTTCGGTGGCGGACATCACCGGGCCGGAGTCGCTCGTGAAGGTGCGGGCGACCAAGCAGGAGGCGAAGCAGGCCGCGAAGAAGGCCAAGGGGGCCAAGGAGGCCGAGGGGGCCGGGGGTTGAGCCGGCGGGCTCCCGGCGGTCGGCCGGGAGTCCGCCCGGGGCGGTGCGCCGCGCCGGTCAGCCGCTCGCGTACTCGACGGTGAGCAGGGCCCGCGCCACGGTGTGGAAGGTGAGGTTGAAGCCGACCACCGCGGCCGGGGTGTCGGACGTCAGCCCGAGCGTGGGCACGTCGAGCGCGTGCACGGCGAAGACGTAGCGGTGCGCCGGGCCGGGCGGCGGGGCGGCGCCGTCGTACCGGTGGCCCGGGAAGTCGTTGCGGGCGTGGTAGCCGTCACCGGGCAGGGTCGCGTCAGAGGCACCGGCGCCGCGGGCGAGTTCGGTGGTGCCGACGGGCAGGTCGAGCGCCAGCCAGTGCCACCAGCCGCTCGCGGTGGGGGCGTCCGGGTCGAAGCAGGTCACGGCGAAGCCGCGGGTCTCGGCGGGGAAGCCGGACCACGCGAGGTGCGGCGACCCGTTGCCGTGGGCGTGCACGTGCGCGTCGGGCATCGTGGCGCCGTCCACGAGGTCACGGCTGGTCAGGTCGAAGCCGGGCACCTTCGGCAGGTGGTCGTACGGCAGGGGCGGACGGAGCGTCATGGTCGCTGCACCTTCTCCTTCTTCGTCGCGCGGGTGGCTCTCCTCCGAGTCTAGGGAGCGAGCCTGGCGGTGACGGCCGCGCCGAGCGGAGTGTCCGGCCGGCCGAGGTCGAGCGGCAGGTCGAAGTGGTTGCGGCCGGCGACGACCACGGCCTCCACCGGCACCCCGGCCTTCCGCGCGGCGGCCGCGAACTCCTCCTGCTGCCGGGCGAACTCGCCGGTCTCGTGCTCGCCGACGGCGAGCAGCAGCGGCGGCAGCGGCTCCGCCGGCGGGTGGTCGGCGAGGAGCAGCAGCGGGCTGTTGCGGCGGGCGGCGGCCGGGTCGAGGCCGAGCGCGTCGTTGACGTAGGTGAGGGTGATCGGCTCCAGGTCGTACACGCCGCTGAGCAGCACCGCGTCGGCGACGCGGCGGCCGCGCGGGGAGGCGGGGCCGAGGAGGGCCATCGCGGCGAGGTGGGCGCCGGCGGAGCTGCCGGAGAGCTGCACGCGGTGCGGGTCGGCGCCGAGGTCCTCGGCGTGGTCGAGCAGCCAGTGCACCGCGCGGCGGACCTGCGCCACGATGGCGTCCAGGGGCCAGCCGGGTGCGAGGCCGTAGCCGACGGCGGCGTAGGCCGTGCCGAGGGCGGTGAAGTCGGGGGCGGCGAAGGCGGAGTCGGTCTTGTCCAGCTCCTGCCAGTAGCCGCCGTGGACGAAGACGTGCAGGGGTGCGCCGGGCCGGGCGGCGGGGAAGAAGTCGATCAGTTCGGGCGGCCCGGCGCCGTACGGCAGGTCGGTGCGGACCTCCAGCGCGGCGTACGCGGCGCGGCTGCGGTCGGTGTACGCGGCGAGCTCGGCCGCCAGGTCGTCGACGCAGCTGCTCGGGGAGTACTCGCGGGCGAGTTCCCCGTGGTCGAACTCGCGGTACAGCGGCGTCATCGCCCGTCTCCCAAGCCTTGAGGTATAGACCAATGCCGGGTACCGGGCTAGCGTGGGGGCGCACCCGCACCGTCTGCCCCGGAGCCGCCCCGTGGAGTCGTCCGTCCTCGCCTTCGCCACCGACCTGCTGGACGAGGGCGCCGACACCTTCTTCGGCCACCTTACCGACCGGGCCGGCGTGGGCGGCCTGACCCTCGCCTCGGTCTACCACGAGGCCCGGGACGTCTTCCCGCACAACCCGCGCCGCGTCGTGCGGTACCTGGAGCCCGGCGCCGCGTACTTCCGGCCCGACCCGGCCCGCTGGGCGGGGCGACGGCTCGTCCCGGCGCCCTCCGGCGCGATCGGCGACCGCGACCCCTTCGCCGAGGCCGCCGCCGAGGCCGGCCGGCGCGGCCTGAAGCTGCACGCCTGGACGGTCTTCTGCCACAACGACCGGCTCGGCTTCCAGCACCCCGACTGCGCCCCGGCCAACGCCTTCGGCGACCGCCACCTCACCGAGCTGTGTCCCGCCCATCCCGAGGTCCGCGCCTACGCGCTGACGCTGGTCGAGGAGCTCGCCCGGTACGGCGTCGACGCGATCCGCGCCGAGTCGCTGCACTTCCACGGCCTCCGGCACGGCTACCACCACGAGCGGTACTTCGAGGAGCTCGGCGCCGTCGCGGAGGCCCTGCTCGGCATCTGCTTCTGCCCGCACTGCCGCGCCGCCGCACGCGCCGCCGGCGTCCCCGCCGAGGAGGTGCAGCAGGCCGTCCGGGACGAGCTGCGCGGCCGTCTCGCCGACGAGCGGAGGGCCGCCGAGCCGGCCGCCCTCGACGAGCTCGCGGGCGGCGCCCTCGCCGCCTACCTGGACGCCGCCACCGGCACCGTCACCTCGCTCGCCGCCGAGGTCGCCGAGGCGGCCGCCGCCCACGGCATGCGGCTCACCTTCATGGACGGCGCCGGGCCCGGCAAGGGCTGGCTCTCCGGCATCGACCTCCCGGCCCTCGCCAAGGCCGCGCACCAGGTCGAGACGCTCGGCTACGCCCGCTCCCCCGGGGAGGTGCGGGAGAAGGTCGCCGCGTTCGCGCTGCACGGCGTGAGCCCCGAGGCGATGGCGGTGATCCTCCGGCCGATGGCCGAGGACTGCGACGGCCCGGCCAACCTCGCCGCCAAGATCGGCGTGCTGCGCGAGCTGGGCGTGCCGGAGGTGGAGTTCTACCACTACGGCCTGATGCGGCTCTCCTCGCTCGACCGGATCGGCGCCGCCCTGCGCGCCTGAGCGGGCTCCGGCCGGGGCCTACCGCCGACGCCGGGACGTCCCGAACAGGCTGCGGGTGATCTCCCGTCCGAGCTGGGTGCCGGCCGACCGCGCGAGCGACTTCAGGGCCGGGTTGCGCATCAGCGACCCGATCAGCCCGCCGCCGTCGCCGCCCTCGGCCGGGGCCTCCCGCGGGGGTGCCTGCCGCGCCGCCGGTTCCCGCCCCGGCGCGGGCGCCTCCTCGTGGGCGGCCGGCCGGGCGGCCAGCTTCTCGTACGCGGACTCCCGGTCGACCGCCTCCGCGTAGCGTGCGGCGAGCGGCGAGGACGCCACCGCCGTACCGAGCGCGACGGCGTCCAGCGGGCCCATGAGCGACTGCGGCGCCCGCAGCCGGGTCGCCGCCACCGGCGTCGGCGCGCCCTTCTCCGAGAGCACCGTCACCACAGCCTCCCCGGTGCCGAGGCCGGTGAGCACCTCCGCGAGGTCGTAGGAGGACCGCGGGAAGGTGGAGACGGTGGCCTTCAGGGCCTTCGCGTCGTCCGGGGTGAAGGCGCGCAGTGCGTGCTGCACCCGGTTGCCGAGCTGGGCGAGCACGTCCGCGGGGACGTCCTTCGGGGTCTGCGTGACGAACGCTTCTGTCAATTACCCCACTAGTTTCCCAGCCTGCGGCGATGCCCGCACAGCCCCCGGCGCACTGCACGGGGCCGCGGGTGTGACACCGCCAAGCGTCTTTACCCACGGCCCCGCTCTGCCCTCACCCGCCGTCTGTGCACCGACACCGGGCGAGGCGTCTTTGGGCCTTCGGACTGCAATCCCTCCGGCCCGCGGTTACGGGCTGCGACCCTTACCGCTTGCCCCGCTGCGCTCTGTGTGAATCTCGGTAGCGACCCGCAGCGGGGGTGGCCGGTTCGGGTCTGCACCCCTTGCCGGCCGACCGTCGGGAGGACGAGTGAAGGGCATGCCTCCGCCCGACGGGTACTGCACCGCGCCTACCCTGTTGACCCTTCCTGCGGGCAGGCGCGGCAGTCTCATGTCATGCGGGCGACGTACCCGAGGCTTCGGGCCGCCTGTTCCGCGGAGTGCTGCATCGGGTAGCGGTCGGCCTCGTCGCCGACGATCCGCCACTCGTCGCCGTCGCGGACCCCCCACATGCCGGGGTACGGGTCTCCGTCGCCCATCTTCTCGGCGCGGAACCTGGCGCGCGTCGTCTCGTTCACGCCGTCCTCCGCCGGCCGTGCCGCTTGCAGGCCGCGACGACCCAGCCGAGCGGCGCTCCGTCTTCTGCCGGCGTGGTGTACGCGTGCCCTGCCGGTACGAGCGGCCCCGTGCAGTCGAGTCCGCGGTAGCACCGGCTGCCGTGGAGCTGCTCCCGGGTGAGCGTGTCCGCCATGTCCCGGGAGAGCACAACGCCGGGAGGCGCCTGTTCACGGGCCATGCTTCCGACGCCTGCTCTCCCTGCCATGTCCGCGCCCCCTTCGTCGCCGATGCCCACTCAGCCAGGGTGATCCACTTCCCCGGGCACTGCGACGACGTCAAGGCGTCAAAGCGGCGACACGACGGGGCGTCATTTCGGTGTCATTACCGCGCCGTTCGTCCTACCTTGGATGTATGCCGACGCCGAACGACACCTTCAGGGCTGTACGCATTGGCATGCGTCTCAGCCAGGACGAGCTAGCCCAGAAACTCAGGAAGGCGGGCGAGGACATAGGGGAACCCAACGAGGCAAGCAAGCGCCTCGTCCAGCGATGGGAAGGCGGCCAGGTCCGTCAGCCACGCCCGGTCTATGCCAGGGCCCTGGAGGCCGTCACGGGAGTACCCGTGGAGTCCATGGGCTTCGACCTTCCCGAGCAGTCTCCCCGCGTCCACCCCGACGGCCAGGGCGGGCATGACCTTGACGCCCCTGCGGGCGATCTCCCGGCTCCTGCCGCGGAAGCGTCGGCGGCTGTGGGACCAATCTCCGGCATCTGGCTAAGTCGCTACGAGTTCTACAGCTCCGGACGGTCCGACACCTTCGTCGGGATGCACTACGTGCTGCTGCTCCAGCGTGGGAACCGGATCACCGGCCGGTCGCTGTCCTCGTCCAACCCTGACAGCCCGTTGACCCTGGACTTGCAGGCGGACGGCAACGTCGTGACCGGCACGTGGGTGGAGCAGACAGCGTCGGACGGGTACTACAGCGGCGCCCGTTACCACGGCGCCCTTCAGATGCTTGTCGAGCCGACGGGCCGTCGCATGGCGGGCAAGTGGATCGGCTTCGGCCGTGACTTCGAGATCAACAGCGGCCCGTGGACGCTGACGTTCAAGGAAGCAAGCACCGGCAAGGCTGCCGTCGAGCGGTACAGCGTGCCGCCGGAGTGACGCCCCCGGAAACGCCGAAGAGCCCCGCACCGTCCCGAGGGATGATGCGGGGCTCTTGTGCTGCCGGGCTACTTCACGCCGGCGTACAGGTCGCGGGCGATGCCGTCGACCTTGACATCCACTTCGGTCCGCACGAGATCGGTGATCTCGCGGTCCCCCAGGAAGGTCCGGTTGTCGATCTGCACGTTGGGGACGTGTCCGCCGTTCAGGCCACCAGCCTTGATCGCGTCCCACTGGCCGGTGGTGAACACCGGCTCCGGCTTCCCGCTGTGGTTGTAGACGAGGCTCGTGCCGGTCGGCAGGTAGCCGCCCTGGTCGTAGCCTCCGGGCCGGTTGAGCGCGCTCAGCGAGCCGTACCGGTGCTGTGCGTAGTTCAGGCCGGCAAAAATATTCGCCAGAGGGTTCGTCGACGTTCCGTAGAGGAAAGGTCCGGTGTTCCGGAATCCCTCCGCGTAGGCGCGGAAGGTCGGGCCGATGACCTGCATCAGACCGACGCTCGGTGTCCCGGCGAGCCAGTTGGAGTCCCATCGGTTCACGACGTTGGGGTTACCGCCGGATTCCTGATTCATCCGTCGGAGAACGACGTCCAGCCACGACGACGGCTGCCCGAGCATGCTCAGCGCCTGGAGGACCGTCGGCGCCCACTGCTGCACGCCGGAGCCCCCGTTACCGCCTCCGCCTCCACCGCCGAGCCCGATGAATCCGCTCAGCTTGTCCGCCAGGCCGCCGACTGCCTTCGTCGGAATGCCTGCGATGGTCTTAGCCATGGAGGACTGACCGATCTTCGCAATCAGATCGCGGACGGGCTTCGTCAGCTTCTCCCACGCCTTACCGGGGTGGGCGAAGAGGTCGGCTCCGTCTTTCGTGAAATCCCACGCTGCGCCGCCTGCGCCCTTGATCCCGTCCCAGATCGATCCGAGAATTCCGCCGGACGCCATGAGGCGGGTACCGGCAGCAGCGTGCATCGCGAGGGCGCGATCCCGGTACTTCGGGTCCGTCGGGATGACGAACTCGGGGTAGAGCGGATTACCCTCGCCGACAATCGCCGTCGGACGATTCGTCATCATCGGGACCGCCGGTCCCCAGCCGTTGCCGACCGTTCCGCCGGCCGCGAGCAGCTTAGGGGCGTCAGGCAGGTGCGGGAGGTCGACGAAGTCGGCCACCTTGTCCCACACGGCCTTGATGCCCTTTGTGTAAACCCACTCGATCAAGAAGTTGATGGGCTTCTTCGTGATGTCGTAGAGCTTGTTCCAGGCTGCCGCAATGAGATCTTTCGCCGACTCGAAAGCCTGGCCCAACGGCCGCAGCGCGTCCTTCGTCTTCTCGAACGCAGGCTTCAGCGCCTTTTCCCAGAGCCACGACGCCACGGCGCCGATGGCTTCGAACGCAGGCTTCAGCGCGTTCGTCCACAGCCACATTCCGGCAATTCCGAGCGCCTTCAAGATGAGGACTACGCCGTCAAAACTCGGCTTTATGTAGTTCTTCCACATCCACACCGCAGCGTCACCAATGAACCCGAACACGGGCTTCAGGGCTACCTCCCACAGCCACATTCCTACGGCTGCGAGAACCTTGAATCCGATGACGAGCGGCGCCAGAACGGCGACGGCGACAATGGCGAACAGGATGCGGGCGGCTAGCCAGATTCCTTCGAACGCTGGTCGGAGCGCATTCTCCCACAGCCACATCGCAGCCTTGCCGACGTACTGCAGGCCGATCCAGATCGCTTCGAACGTCGGTTTCAGGACGTTGTTCCAGAGGAACAGCGCGCCGATTTTGATAGCGGCCCATACCGCGTCCACCGCCACGTGGAACCACGTGAAATGGTTGTACGCGTAGATGACGCCCGCCACAAGACCTGCGATGGCTGCGACTATCAGCGTGATCAGCGGGACAATTCCCGTCGCCTGGAGTGCCACGTCCCATGTGATCGTCTCGGCCGTGGCGATAGCGACGATCGCATTGTAGACGGCCATTGCGCCGTTCCACGCGATCAATCCGAGCTTCGCGACGTTCATCGCCACGACGAGCGCGTAGATTCCGAGCACAGCTTCCGGCGCGTAATCCGCAACAGCCGAAATTCCGTCAGCCACGATGCCGAACCCTTCAAGCACCGGGCCGGAGAGTGGCGCGAGAGCCTTCGAGACGGAGAGCAGCGCGTCCGCCACCTTGCCGAAGGCATCGGCCAGGCCGGGGCCGACGCGGGACGCGAAGCTGAGGAACTTCTCGAACTCCGGCGAGCCCTTCAGCCCCGTTGCCCACCGGGCGAACTTGTCGGTGATCCGCTGGAGCGTCGTCGAGATGCCGCCCATGTGCGGGAGGAAGGCGTCCACGATGCCGGCTATGCCGGTGAAGACCTTGCCGACCGCGACGCCGAGACCGACGAACGCCGGCTTCACGGCCCCGTCAAGGTCAGCCTTGAAGCCCTGCCAGAAGGGGGACTTGACGGCCCGGGACGACCGGTCGAAGAGCTCGCCGATCGCGTCAGCCGTGGCCGTGACGAGTGGCGTCAGACCGGGCAGCGTGTGCTTCGCAGCGTCCACGCCCCGGACGAACAGCGGCAGGACGGCCGGGGACATCGACGCCGACCACGAGGAGAACGCCGTCTTAAGCCCGTTCGGGCCTGCGATGGCGTCGAAGAGGGCGCGAGCGGACGGCGAGAGCTTCGACAGCGCGTCGTCCGCACTCCCTGCGCTCTTCTCCGTCGACAGCATCGCCTGCTGCAGACCACGCTGCGCACTGGCCACGCTCTCCGCTGCAGCCGCCTGCGCGGACGCAGCAGCCTTCTGCGCATCCGCCACGGCACGCGAAGCGTCGACTGCACGGCGCTGCGCCTGCGTCAGCTTGTCCTGCGCCTGCTGCACAACCGCGGAGCCGTCGACACCCGCATCCCGAGCAGCCTTCGCTTCCGCGGACAGGTCTCTTTGCGCAGTCGCAGCTTCCTTCGCGGCCTGCACCGCTCGGTCATAGTCGAGCTGCGCACGCTCCCGTTCCAGTCCCGTCGCAGCCGCGCCCTTCGCCTGTACGGCCTGCAGATTCTCCTGCGCTTCGGCGACCCGGAGAGCCGCCTCCCGCTCGCTGAGAGCACCGTCCCGGAGGCGATCCTCGTACGCCTGGAGCTGCTGCTCCGCGGTCCGTCGAGCGGCTGTCAGATCGTCCTGCGCAGCCCGTTCGGCCTTCTGCGCATCGACGAGGCTGCGGCTTGCAGACTCCACCTGACGGTTCGCACTGGCCACCTGCTGAGCTGCGCTCCGCTGTGCCGACGCAAGGGACTGCTGCGCACCTGCGAGAGACAGCGCATGCTGCTGCGCGGTGATGTTGCCGTTCGTCGCCTGCTGCTGCGCAGCCGACTGCGCGTGCAGCGCTGCCGTCACGCTCTTGAGCGCCGGGGCTGCAGCGAGAGCGAAGGCGCCCGCACCGACACCGGCCGCGACGAAGGCGGACGCGATGCCGCCCACGCCGACAGCGAGCACCGGCACGGCGGGGATCGCAGCGAGTGCGCCGATCTGGATAGCCAGAGCGAGCACCGCGGACGCGGCGCCGCTCGTGTCGACGTCGACGCGCGTGTGCGCTGTCTTCCCGTCGATCGCTGCGATCTCGGCCCGCACCTCCGCCAGGGCTGCGCGAGCAGTGCCGATGTCCACGCGAACGACAGGGTTCGGGTGCCGTGCGCCGAGTCGCGCGAGTTTCTCGTCCAACTCCGCGACCTTCGCAGCCGCATCCGCTGCGCTGATGTCGATACCGATGCGCTTACCGGAGAGCTGCTGGAGCTTCGTCCGCAGGCGCGCAAGCTCCACATCCACGCCCGTCTGCCCTACCTGGATATCCAGGCGGGGCATCGATCGGAACGCGACCTCCAGGCGGGATTTCACCGACCGGGCGAACGCCCCGGCCGTGTCGTCACCCGCGCGACCAGCAGCGCGGCCGGCAGCCTGACCGGCCCGGGTGACGGAGGCGGGAAGGGTGATCGTCAGACGCTGCCCGATCACGTCGCCGAACTTGTCGACGAATGCCTGTCCTGCCACCCGGCCAGCAGCGTCGCCAGCAGGCTTGGCAATGGCTGCCATCTTCTCGTTGAAGCCCTGGCCGATCGGGACGACGTCGACGCCGACCGTGCCGACAATGTCAGTACCGGGCATCATTCACCTGCCTGAAGAATATCGGAAATGTCGAGGGGGTTCTCCCGCGGGTCGGTACGGGAGTTCATCACCGGCAGCCAAAACAGCATTTCCTCCGAAGCCCGTTCCACCTCGTCGGACGGATCGGCGTCCCGGAGGATGATGAAGTAGGCAAACCAGGTCTCACAAATCGGCGAGCAAAAAGCGCCAGGGTAATAGCCGACGGGAAGCGGGCAGTCAGTGCGCGCGCATCGAGACTCGGTCATGGTTCGTCCTCTCGTGGGAATGGAAAAGCCCCGTCGCAGGAATGGCGACGGGGCTAAGAAGGGGCCGCGCGGGCCGTCTACGGCCGCTGACGGCGAGCGTGGTCGAAGACCCCGGCCACCTCTTCGTCAGGGCTCTGACGGGCATCCAGCAGCACTGAGAGTCGCAGCAGTTCGGCAGCGTCAGCAGCCGCTTCCGCGCCGGACATCAGGGAGACGCGGCGCGCTCTGGCGCTCCAGACATGACATTGCGAGCCGCAATATCGGGACCGCTTCCGCTTCCGCCCCGCGACTTTCGGAAGATACAGGCGCGGAAACCGGCAGCCTGCCCGCTCGCAGACTCGGTGGGTGGTCGTCTCCGTCATGATGTGTTCCTCTCGTCGGGGCATGCGAAAGCCCCCGTCAGTCCGAAGGCTGCAGGGGGCTTGAATGTGTTGGGAGAGCGATTAAGCCATCAGATCGGCGACCAGCTCTGAAATGTCTGCGAGCACGGCGGGAGCATCCGCAAACCGGCGCCCAGTAACGGCAATAAACCGGCCGGTTCCATAAACCTCCACGGACATGCCGTCTCGTCGGATGCGCCGTCCCTGGCGGACGCTGGCGTACCCGAAGATGTGGAGGCCCGTACCGCTGACGGACACTTCTACGAACGTGGGACCGGCGGCTTGGACGATTGCCTCCGCCCACGGCTCCAGCGAGCCGTCAGGGCGGACGCTGTGGTCCAGGTCGATGCAGGCGACGCCGTCACCGTTGAGCACGAACCCGACGCCCGCCCCGGCCGTCGACCGGACCGCTTCGTCGTAGGTCGTCCAGGTCTGCGGGTCGGTGCTGTTGGCAGCCCTGCCAGCTGCCGTAAGCGGCCTCTTGTCCTCCGACCGGCGCACCCACCGGGGACGACTCGTCAGTTCCGCAGGAAGGTCAGCCTGCGCCTTGCGTGCGCGGTACGCGGCCTGTCGGCATGCAGCGCTGCAGAAGCGGGCCCGGTGCGAGTGACGCGCGCGGAGGTGTTCCCCGCATCGCTCGCACGCCCTCGTCTTCACGGCTCCAGTCTACCCGATGTGACGGTAAAACATAGCCTGACCTGCAGAGATGTAAAGTAGTCAATAAGGCTGACGCCCCGTGCGCACGCCTGCCGGGCGACGCCCTGAGAGCGCCATCCATCCCACTCGATCCGCCTGCGGGCCGCTACGGAGCGCCCAGAGTGCTCAGCGAGGCACCTGGAGCGACTTCCCCCAGACCCGTACGAACTGGCGAGGGCAGCACCTCTTCGATGCGCAAGATCGGCCGGAGGGGGTCACGGCCTGGGGGGTACCCGCTTAACTCTCCATCCACGAGGGTGACTTGCAAGCGCAGTTGCTAGCTGGCGTGTTACAGTCCTCACAGGAGTGGGGCAATCCCACCTCGGGGCAATCCCGGGCGCAGGCTAGAGCGACCTACCTAGTTCCCGCTGACCGTGATGGTCGGCGCTGGGCGTTAAACCGTGATGGTGGACGCTCTTGGGCCTCACTAACCGCTCAGCGGAACGCGAGGTCGGCCCGACTTACGCACGCTCGCCGTGCATCCAGTCGACTCCTGGTCTCTTGCAGACCTCAACGAACACACCATGACGGTGTGGCGCAGCATCGGGCCCTGCGTCTTGGACAGTCATCTGTCTTCGTTGGGGTGCTGCCGATGGCTGTCCTCTTCGAACAGGTGGCTCGACGCACCGTCGAGGAGACCCCGCCATGATCTGGTCCACTGTTGCCGACCTGGCAGCCACCGCGCCCATGATTCTCGCCCTGTTGCTGTTCCTGCTGGGCTTCATCCTGCTCGGATCGCTCGCTCTGTGCCTTCGCGGCACTGCCGCGAAGGAGCGACCGGCGATCATCAAGGCACTCGCCGAGTTCTTCCGGTCCCTCCGGGGGCGCGGGCGATAGGTGCAACCCCTGGCAGCCCAGCCGGCAGGTTGCTGGCTGGGCTGCCACTGCACAAGCGCGACGTCAGGGGCGGCCCCCGAACATCGCACGGAGCGTCTCCAGCGCGCGGCGCCGGGCGTCAGGATTGGGGCTGCACGTGGCCGTCAGCCCAAGCGCGACGACCAGGGCGACCATGAGGCTTGCGGGCTGAAAGCCCGTCAGGAACGACTGCATGGCACGAGAGAGTACGGGCATGCGGAACCAGGGGTCAAGCCCCGATGAATGAAACTTAGCAGCCAGAGTCTTGCGCGCGCAAGATGATGCGCTCTTACCTTGGCGTAGCCAGTCACGGGCGAACCGCGCCTACTACCTGCGCCGTCACGCGCCGATGGCCGCGACCTCGTCGACGCGGACCGTCCAGACCTTCCCGCCGGACGTCTCGGTGACGGTCAGGCATGCCTTCGGTGCAGCCGTGCCCGCGGGCCACGCCGGAGCACTGCCCGCGAAGGCCGTCAGGGTGCCCGTCACGTCCGCCCCACCGCCCCGCAGACGGACGGTCACGGTCGTACCGACGAGGGCGGTAGCGCGGGCTGTGAGGGTGTTCAGAGCGTCGTCGTTCATGCGGTCCTCCACAGGGACGAGGGGCAAGCGTCCGCGCCGTAGCGGGCCGCCTGGAGGGCGCGGAACCTGCGCCCGCAGCTTGGCTTGCAGAACCACTTCAGGCGGCCCGGTCCGGGCTGCTGGACTACCTCCGCCGAGCACCCGATGCAGGGTCGCGGCTGATCCTTCGTCGGGAACATCAGCGCTCGAATCGGTAGGTCGGGCCACGATCGTGGGTGCGGTCGTTGGGGCCGGGCATCGGCTTCGGTTCCGGCTTCGGCGGGTTCTTCTCGTGGTACAGGTCCATACCCGCCTGCACGCTGCCGTTCGACGCCCTGACGTCGACACCCCGCGAGCCACCCGACCGGGGGGCAGGTGGGGCCGCAGGGCCCGGGAAGAGCGCCATCAGCGTCCTTACGTCCGCCTCCAGCTCCTCACGTGTGTTGCCCTGCAGTCGGGCCGCCAGTGGACCCGTCAGGCCCTTCTCTGCCGCCACTTCGAGCGCCAGGGCGCGCCGCTCGGCGTCGGCCTGCGCAGCCTGCGCGGCTGCGAGTTCGTCAGGTTCGGACATGATCGTTGTTCCTCTCGGGTCGGTCAGAAGTTGGAGCGGACACGGCGGGCACGCGGGTGCTCGCTCCCGTAGCCGTCGGTGTCGCGGACACGGCGGGCCGGGACGGGCGTCGGGTCAGAGGTGATGACGATGTGTGGGCCGATGTCGTCGGGCATGCCCTCGCCGAGAGCGAGCGCCTTCTCCGTCTCCACGGCGTCGAACAGCTCGGACACCGTCGGCACCCACGGCTCCGCGACGCCTGCGATCCATCGCAGGTACGTCACTCCGACGGGATCGGCACCCTGGATGACGCGCACGACGTCCGCGGGAACGTCCGCCTCCGTCAGGTTGCGCGCGTGCGCAGCGACCTTCCGTGCCAGACCTCCCGGTCCGCCGATGCCGTCGCGCACGCGGCCCGTGGTCATGCTCTGCGCGGACCGGATGTCCGCGACCGCCCGCAGCAGAACGCGCAGGCGTCCGAACTCCTCACCCTTGCCGGCGTCGATGGCGTTCTCGGCGGTGCTGATGCCGCCGAGACGCTCCAGCACGCCCCGGGACTCCGCGAGCACCTCCGACAGGCGGACGTTCAGCGCGGAGAGGGCCGCATCCGCCCCGTCGGTCTCCCGCAGGGCTCGCAGACGGCTCTCCACGGCCACGTGGGCTTCGGAGAGGATGCGCCACTCGGCGGACGCCTCCAGGGCCGTCAGGTACGCCTTCGCGGCCCTCTTGCCGGCGTCCGCGGGCAGAGCCGACCCGTCAGCGACTGCAGCAGCGATCTCGGCGATGACGGCGCTCCGCGCACGCTCCGGGTCGGTGCCCTGCGCGCGGAGCGCGTCCGCCTTCTTCGACAGTTCGGTGCGACGGTCCGTCAGGGCCGCGAACTCGGGTACCGCGTTCCAGGCGGCTTCCATCTCAGGGTTGATCATGGTGTCCTCTCGGGTCCAGAAACACGTGTGGCCCGTAGCGGGGATCCGCTACGGGCCACAGGGGGTAGGTCAGAACGTCGGGCTGGTCGGGTCGTCGCCAGGCATCCGCTCGCGCGGTGTCGACGGTGGGAGCCCCAGGGCCGTCCGCTGTCGCGCACGTCGAGCGGCCACAGCCGCCTTGAACGGCTCCGGGTTGGCCGCGTACCGGGCACGCGCCTGCGCGCGGTCACACGGCATACACGTGGGACTGAGCCCGTCACGGCATCCCAGCCGGATCCTGAAGTTCGAGCGGTTGCGGGGCATGGAAGCGCCGCAGCACTTGCACGGGAACAGATTCATCCCGCCTCCATTCGGTTGATTGGGGTGTTCGCAGCAATCGCGGCGCAAAGAAAAAGCCGGCGACCACGGGCCACCGGCGGGAAGGTCTCCGGTCTGCCGGAGCCGGAGCGCGCCCGAGAGGAGGAGAGCGCGCTGCAACAGCTCAACGGCAGACCGGAGGGGAGAACCGACGCGGAGGAGAGTGCGCGTCGGCTCGTTGTGGGGGAGGTAGGCCGTCTCAGCCGAGCCTCCTACCTATGTTGTTAGGCGGGCTGTCCGGGCGTTGGAAGGTTCCCTCTACCGAGTTATTGCGGGGCTGTCCTACCGCCGCTCTCTCCCACCTTCGGATGGCGGTGGCGGCGCCCGGGAGAAGGGGACGCCGCGCCATTCGCCGGCGTCGCGGTCCTTCTTCCCTCGTTAGAGTTATTGGTGCCCGCGTTTGCCTGTTGCGACGTTGACCCGTTCCCGTCGATCGACTCGAAACAGCACGTCAAGTGGGACGTTGGGCGTGTTGACTCCAGGATGCGGGGCCGGGGGATCACTCGCTTCCGTTATATAAACGTTATGCTCGACGCCGGCGACAGCGATCCAAATCGCCCCCGCAGCTCAAAAGCCACACAATGCCACCCAGGGGGCACGCAGGTCCACGATGGACGAATGGCCCAGGGTTACACCCAAGGCACCCCAAGGGCCCTCCAGGCCGCTCTACGGCCCATCCCTGCTCTAGACTCCCGCACCGCCTTGCCGTAGCAGCACCGGCCCCAGATTCCACCGGCGGCGCCTTCGTCGCGCACATCCTCCATCGCCACGAACAGTGAGTGACGCCGGGGCGCGGCGAACCGCGATACAGACTGTCCAAACTTTTGGACAATTCCTAAACCTTCTTACTCGCGTTAGAGGGTTTAGAAGGTGAGGGGTAAGTTTGGAATTTTGGACACCAGAGATCCTCCCGAAAGGCATATATCGGACACTAGCGCCATGTCTGCGCCAAGCCTCCCGGACATATACGTCCGCTCAGCGGTGTTCGGCGGAGGATGAGGCCGTGATCGACGTCCCGCGGACGCCCTGACTACCCGACGTGTCTCATCACCCTCCGTAACGGCCGAAGCCCCCGCGACCCGGGAGGGCGGCAGGGGCTTCGGAGGTGCGTCGGGCGTCAGGCAGCCTTCGCCACCTTCACGGCCCGCAGGCGCTTCGTCTCCCGCCGGTCCTGACGGGCGCACGGGCGGCAGAACATGTCCCACGTGGCGCCTTCGTCCGAGCTGTAGGGAAGCGCCCGGTCCTCGTCGGTGCCGCACCACGAGCAGTGCGTACCGGCGCACGGACCGCAGAGGTTCGGCGCGCCGTCGACGGTGCCGACGGTCAGCGGCAGCCGGCAGCCCGTGCAGCGGCTGACGTCGTCCCACGTGGGCTGCTCAACGAGCGGCACACCGGCCCCCCACGCCTCCGTGCCGAGCACGAGGGCCGTCCAGTCGTCCATCCACCCGGGAGCGGCGTAGACAGCCGCGTACGCCGTCACGTCGTGGTCGGTGTCCGTCGCGACGACGGCCGTGCGCCCCGACTGGTCAGCGGCGTCCCAGCAGTAGGCACTCAGGTCCCGCAGCTCGTCCGCCGTGGAGGCCGGGCCGATGACGAGGACGCGGGAGGGGGCGGGACGGACGATCTTGTACTCCGCGGTCCGGTCGACGGCGTACCAGGCGCCGTTCGCCATGCGGAAGGTGCGGGTGACCTTCAGATCCGCCCGGTAGGGCTCCACGGCTGCCACGGTGGCAGTCGGGTACCGGAGGATCGTGTCCCCGGGCCGGATTGCAGAACCGAGAACGGTGAGCTGTGCGTCTGCCATGATAGTTGCTCCTCTGTGATTGGGGAGCGCCCGGCAGACAGACCGTCCAAAGTTGGTCTGCCGGGCACCCATGATCTTGTGACGCTGAGCGTCAGTCCTGCTCGTCGTCAGCAGGCGTTGCCCAATGGATCACTACGCGCGTCTCAGCGTCGTAGGTGACCCACCGGTTCCCGCGTGTGGTGGCCTTCGCTACTTCGACACGGTCGACGAAGAGCCGAAGCACATCGCGCTTCTCCGCGAGGGTCGCGCGGGACCAGAACGACCCGGGCCCAATCGGGTGCTCACTGTCGTTCGGGTCTGCCCATTCGTGGATCGGAAGCCGAGGGTTCTCCAGCCGTCCGATCTCTTCGAGCCGCTTACTCACGGCGCCGATCAGGGTTTCAAGCTGCAGCTTCTCTGCGAGGAACCGCTCCCGCCCGATGCGACCTTCGTAGATGCCGCTCTTCAGGTCGTCGTACATCTGCCCTAGGGCAGTCTCATGGTCAGCTCTGTCGATCGTTAGGGATGCGCGCTCCGCAGCGACGCCAGGTGCCGCAATGGTGGCGGCATACCGGCGGGTGGCTTCCTCGATCATGGCCAACACCTCCTCGTCGCCCTCCGCGCTCGTCAAGCGGGCGAAGAGACGAAGCGCCACGTGGTCTTCGACGTACTTGCGCTTGATGCTGTTGCCGCCCTTGTGGCCGGTGGTGGCACCCTTCGGACGCGTGCACCGATAGGACGCGGTGTCGTCGTGCATGCCGTTGCTGGCCATGGTGGCGCCACACTCACAGAACAGCAGCGCCAAGCCGCTGAGCAGAGATCCGGCCCGTGCGAGCCCTTTCCCGCGCCCCCGGGTGGTCAGCCATGTCTGCAGCGCGTGCCAGTCTGCGGGCTCCAGGATCCGGTCATGGCTGACGAGCGGCTCTTGCGTCACGCTGTCCCGGAGGATCCGATACCCCGTGACCCGCGTACGCACAGCGCCGTCCCGCGCTTCCTTCTCCTCGTAGACCGGTTCAACGCTGTAGCCAAGTAGCCGCGGGTCTTCCAGGATCCGGCGAAGCGTCGTCACCTCCCATTGCGGGGGGTTCTTCCGCCCGGGAGTTGTCACGGTTACTGCCCCACGCCACTTGCCCTGGAGTCGAGCCGTTTTGGTCGGCACACCACGGGCGTTCAAGTCTGCACAGATGCCCGCCAGTGAACCGGGGTGACGCTGCCCCGACTCTGCCGGACGATCCTTGTTGTCCAGGATCGTGCGCACGATCTCCCGGATGACGTCCGCCTCGTCCTCTACAACCACGAGTCGGCGGAGGGTGAGCTTGTTCTCCTGGACTTCCTCCGTCGCGTAGCCGTAGGGCGGTAGCCCCCCAACCCACGAGCCAGCATCACGAAGGATCTTCTTCGCCGATCTGACGGCCTTCGACTTGTTGGCGCTCTCCTGATGCGCTGCGTCCAGGCGCATGATCAGAGAGAACAGAGAGATGGTGTCTCCGTCAGGCGGGAACTCACCCTCCATCACGGAGACGATCGTGACGCCGAGACGGTGCAGCTCCAGGATCACAGGGAGCGCATCCTTCGGACGCTGCCTGGAGAACCGACTGATGTAGTGCACGATGATCACGCTGAGCAAGCCCGAACGGGCGTCGTTGATCAAGCGATCGAACGCGGGACGTACTACGCCGAGTTTGTAGCCGGACAGATCCTTGTCCTCGTAGTCGTCGACGTAGACGAGGCCGCGCTTCGTGGCTTCTGCCCGGCATGCCTCACGCTGCGCGCGGGGCGACGCCTCCGACTTGTCTTGCCGCTCTTGGCTCTGACGGATGTACCCGCCGGCTGTCGTTCCGGTGTCCATGGGAGGAAACTATCGGGAGGGAAGAAGATCCCGACGCCCTTGGAGCGGATCAGCCGGACCGTCCGGGTGATGGCCTCCAGGAAGGCCCGGGAGGCGTCGGCGAAGAGCAGGTGCGCCTCGTCGAAGAAGAACACCAGCTTCGGGCGGTCGGGGTCGCCGACCTCCGGCAGCTCCTGGTGGAGGTCGGCGAGCAACCACATGAGGAAGGTGGAGAAGAGCCGGGGCCGGTCCTGCACGGCGGGCAGTTCCAGCACCGACACCGTGCCCCGGCCCCCGACCGTGCGCAGGAGGTCGGCGGTGTCGAACTCGGGCTCGCCGAAGAACGTGTCCGCGCCCTCGTTGGCGAGCACCGTCAGCGAGCGGAGGATGACGCCCGCCGTCGCCGCGGACACCCCGCCGAGGCCCTTGAGCTCCCCCTTGCCCTCGGGCGAGGTGAGGAAGGTGATGACGGCCGTGAGGTCCTTGAGGTCGTGGAGCTCCAGCCCGGCCCGGTCGGCGTAGTGGAAGACGAGGCCGAGCGAGGCCTCCTGGGTCTCGTTGAGGCCGAGCACCTTGGCGAGGAGCAGCGGGCCGAAGCTCGTGACCGTGGCCCGGACGGGGATTCCCGTGCCCTGCCCGCCGAGCGCGTAGAACTCGGCGGGGCTGCCCTGCGGGGTCCAGCTCTGCCCGACCTCGGCGGCGCGGGCCGAGACGCGTTCGCCGGGCACGCCGGGTGCGGCGATGCCGGAGACGTCGCCCTTGATGTCGGCGAGGAACACCGGCACGCCCTGGGCGGAGAGCTGCTCGGCGATCAGCTGGAGGGTCTTCGTCTTGCCGGTGCCGGTGGCCCCGGCGACCAGCCCGTGCCGGTTGAGCACCCCGAGCGGGATACGCACCTGTGCGTCCGGGTACGCCGTGCCGTCGTGCAGGACGGCGCCGAGGTCGAGGGCGGGGCCGGTGAAGGCGTAGCCGTCGGCGATCTCCCGGACGGCCTCGGGCGGCCCTGCGGGGGCGGGACTACGGGGATCGGTCATCGCGGCGGGCTCCCGGGCGGCGAGGCGGACAGGCCGTCTGCCATCAAACATCCGGACGAGGAGGCAGGTCGGTAACGCCGCGCTTGCTGCGCCCCCCGCACGCATGACGGTAGGCTTTCCGTGTGATCTTCAAGCGCATCGGCAACGGGCGGCCGTACCCGGATCACGGCCGGACCAGCACCCGCCAGTGGGCGGACGTCGCGCCGCGTCCGGTGCGGCTGGACCAGCTGGTCACGACCAAGGGTCAGCTGGACCTGGAAACCCTCCTCGCGGAGGACTCGACCTTCTACGGCGACCTCTTCGCCCACGTGGTGAAGTGGCGCGGCGACCTCTATCTGGAGGACGGCCTGCACCGCGCGGTGCGGGCCGCACTGCAGCAGCGTCAGGTGCTGCACGCACGTGTGCTGGAAATGGACTGACCGGGGTCGAACCACCCCCCGCGGGCGCCCTGCCGGGCGGCCCGGGACGGCTCCGGTACATCCTTTCGGGTACCCGGGTACTCCAGATGATGATCATTTAGTACCTTCACAGCAGCTGTCGCACTAATCTGCTGAACAACGGCCTATTCTTCTGGCGCACGCCCCTTTGGCCGCACCCGAGACCGAGCCTGTCCTGGCACGAGGGGGACACCGACGTGAGCATGCTGACCCCCCAGGGATTGAAGGGGAAGCAGTACCGGATCACCGGGAACTCCTACCCCCGCCTGGGCCGACCGCCCCGCAGGAGCCGGAAGGTGCTGGCCGCCATCGGCACCCTGCTCGCCCTGGCGCTGATCGCCCTCGGCGGCGTCCAGCTCCTCGACATCTTCAAGGGCCGCCACGCCTCGGCGCAGGCCTGCTCGACACCGGGCGCCTCCGGCAAACCGCTCGCGGCGCCCGCCTCGGACGCCGCGGCCGCTTCGGCCCCCCCGGCCCCCGGTGCCACCAGCACCGCGGTGCCGCAGCCGCAGACCGTGACGGTGAACGTCTTCAACGCCACGGACAAGTCCGGCATGGCGGCGCGGACGGCCGAGGAGCTCAAGAAGCGCGGCTTCACCATCGGCCAGGTCGGCAACGCGCCGGCCGCACTGGACAAGAAGGTCACCGGCACCGTCCAGGTGATCAGCGGCCCGGGCGGGCTGGGGGCCGCGACGCTCCTCGGCTCCCAGGTGGCGAACTCCGCGGCCACCGCCGACACCCGCACGGACGCCACCGTCGACTTCGTGATCGGCGACGGCTTCGCCGCCCTGCTCGACCCCGCCCAGGCCGCGGCCGCCCTGGCCGAGGCCACCAAGCCCTCGCCCACCCCGTCGCCGCAGCCCGGTTCCTGCTGACGGCCCCGCACCACGGCACGAGGAAGGGCCCGCTCCCCCGGGGGAGCGGGCCCTTCCTCGTGTCCGCGCTGGTGTCCGCGCTGGTGTCCGCGCGCCTGCGCGGGAAGGCCTCTCAGCCCGCGGTGCCGTAGAGCCGGTCGCCGGCGTCGCCGAGGCCGGGCACGATGTAGCCGTGCTCGTTGAGCCGCTCGTCGAGCGCGGCGGTGACCACGGTGACCGGCCGGCCGGCGAGCTCCTTCTCCAGCAGCTCGACGCCCTCCGGGGCGGCGAGGAGCACGACCGCGGTCACGTCCGTGGCCCCGCGCTCCAGCAGCATCCGGATCGCCGCGACCAGCGTGCCGCCGGTCGCCAGCATCGGATCGAGGACGTACACCTGACGGCCGGAGAGGTCGTCGGGCATGCGGGTCGCGTAGGTGGACGCCTCCAGCGTCTCCTCGTTGCGCACCATTCCCAGGAAGCCGACCTCGGCGGTCGGGAGCAGCCGGGTCATGCCGTCCAGCATGCCGAGGCCGGCGCGCAGGATCGGGACGACCAGCGGCCGCGGGTGGCTGAGCCGGGTGCCGGTGGTGACGGCGACCGGCGTGGTGATCTCCACCGCGTCCGTCCGGACGTCCCGGGTGGCCTCGTACGCGAGCAGGGTGACCAGCTCGTCGGTGAGCCGGCGGAAGGTCGGGGAGTCGGTGCGCTCGTCGCGCAGGGTGGAGAGCTTGTGGGCCACCAGAGGGTGGTCGACGACGTGGAGACGCATGTATCGACCATAACGGGCAAGGGCACTGGCGTACGACTCGCCCGGCGGCGGGGCCCCCGGGGCCGGGCGGCGGGGAGGCCGAACCGAGACCTTCCCGGTGGTATCAAGCCGACACATCTGGGAAGGTCGGATCGCATGAAGAGCAACCCGGACCCCGGGACCGGCTCGACGGAGTCCGGGCCCGCCGCCCCCGAGACCGAGGCGCAGCGCCGCAAGCGCCGCACCCTCTTCCTCCGTGAGCTCGCCGAGGCGCGCGAGCTCCGGGCCCGGGTGCAGCCCCGGCGCACGAAGGAGCGGCGGCTCCGCGAAGCCATGCGGATGCGAACTTTCCGGATCTGAGACCGGCCGGGCCGTCCGACCGGCCTCCGGTCGGCCATTCCGACACGACCTGCAAAGACGCGCTGCCGAACACCCCCCGCGGCGCCGGGCTTTCTGTCACGATGCCGGAGGGACGGTCCGAACGGCGGGCCGCCTCTGGCGCGGGGGCGGCCAGACCGCGTTCGCCCGAGATCGCCTACAGCCGAGACCAATCTTGGGAGTGTCCCTGGTGGCGTACTTCGCTGCAGTGCTTGCTCGCACCGACGGCGGGTGGAATGTGAGCGAGACGGAACTCGACGATGTCGAAACCCTTGCGGATCTTGCCGACCTGGCCCGGGAGGCCGCCCAGGACGACGACAGCGTCCTGGTGTTCATCGAACAGGAGGACGCCTGGTTCGCCGTCGTCCGCGTCGACGGCGAGGAGGACCCGCGCATCTTCGTCTCCGACGGCGCTGCCGCGGCGCGCAGCTCGTACGGGTCGGTGCTGACCGACGAGCTGATCGAGTCCGAGGACTTCGACGACGACCTCGACGCCATCGTGGCCGACGTCGGGGAGACCGATGACGACGAGGAGGGCACGCTCGCCCTCGACGACGACGGTGACGACGGCTCCGCCGACGGCCCGCTCGGCCCGCAGGCCGGCCCGCTCGGCGAGTCCGACCTGCTCGCCGACTTCGGGCTGTCCGCCAAGGAACTGCTGGCCCTCGCCGCCGAAGGCGCGGTGCCCGGCGACGCCCTCTCCGAGATCGCCGACGCGCTCGGCGCGGGCGAGGTGCTGGAGGCCGTTCGGTAGCGGCGGCACGGGTGCCCGACACTGGTGCCATGCAGTCCGCACCCGTCCCCCGCATCGCCCCTCTCCCGGCCCCCGTGCGCCCCGACCCGGTACGCGACCGGTGGACGGACCTGATGCGCCTCGCCATCGCCGAGGCCGCACTGGCCACCGCCACCGGCGACGTACCGGTCGGGGCGCTCGTGCTCGGGCCGGACGGCGCCGTGATCGGCCGCGGCCACAACGAGCGCGAGGCGGTCGGCGACCCCACCGCGCACGCCGAGGTCGTGGCGATCCGCGAGGCCGCCGCCGCCGTCGGCGAATGGCGGCTGAGCGGCTGCACCCTGGTCGTCACCCTGGAGCCCTGCACCATGTGCGCGGGCGCGATCGTGCTGTCCCGGCTCGACCGGGTCGTCTACGGCGCCCTCGACGAGAAGGCCGGTGCGGCGGGCTCCCTCTTCGACGTGGTCCGCGACCGCCGGCTCAACCACCGCCCCGAGGTCGTGTCCGGCGTCCTCGCCGACGACTGCTCCGCCCAGCTGCTCGCCTTCTTCGGCACCCAGCGCTGAAACGGATTTCGTGACGGCCCGGGACGTCCGGTAGAGTCTCCCTCGGTAGCGTGTCCGAGCGGCCAAAGGAGCACGCCTCGAAAGCGTGTGTGGGGGCAACTTCACCGTGGGTTCGAATCCCACCGCTACCGCCAGAGCAGGACGAAGGCCCCGACCGGAGACGGTCGGGGCCTTCGTCGTGCGCGGTGTGCGGGTACGACGGAGGGGGCGCGGCCTCGGGGGGAAGGGCCGCGCCCCCGTCGGGACTCCCACTACCGGCGCCGCGTCAGGGGGAAGCCGCGGCGTCCGGTCCCACAGCGGGGAATCCCGGTTCCTCGCACCGGGGATTCCTGCCAGATCCCGCGGTACCCCTCCATCCTGCGACACCCGTCGCACCCGGGCGACCGCACAAAGCCACCACTCGCGGGGACCTTCGTCCCGGGGAGTGAATGCCGCTCTCACCCGATGGGCCGTCCGGTGGATAAGCTGCCCGACAGCAGGGACGCCCGGGGAGAGCGGCGGCGGCCCGTGGCAGGGAGGCGGCCGGTTCGATGGCGCAGGCGAAGAAGATCGGCATGTACCTCCTGCTCATCTTCGTGATCTACACGATCATCACGTCACCGACCAGGTCGGCGGAGCTGGTGCAGTCCGGCTTCGTCGGGATCTCGGACGCCGCGAAGGCGCTGGGGACGTTCATGACGGGGCTGGTGAGCTGAGGCGGGCGGCCGGACGGCTACCGTGGCGGGGTTCCTCACCCCTTCAGCAAGGAGCGGCATCGTGATCCGGCACCTGGTCCTGTTCAAGCTCGTCGACGGCGTCTCCCCGGAGGACCCGCGGGCGGTCGCCGGCGCCGCGGCGTTCGCCGCGCTCGGCCCGCAGATCCCCGAGCTGCGCGAGTGGGAGTGCGGCTGGAACACGACCGTCCGCGACATCGCCCACGACTACGCGATCAACAGCCTGGTCGAGGACCGGGACGCACTGCAGGCCTATCTCACCCACCCCGCGCACCAGGCCGCGGCCGGGCAGTGGCGGGAGTTCGCCACCTGGGTGATCGCCGACATCGAGGTCTGACCCCGAACATCCGCACATCGTGCACGCACCACCCTTGCAGCCCTTCGCCTTCACCCCGGCGGAGGGCTGTGGCGTTCCCCGTCCGGCCGAACGGTGTCAGCCAACACGCGCAAGGGTGGTGCTTGCCGCCGATGTGGACGACTTGTGATGCTATGACCGGTTTTGCCTGATCTGGCGAGGTGGTGAGCGCGGCCGGAACCCTCCGGGCAGCGGCCCGGATCGCAGGTGTCGAGTCTGGGAGGGGTGACGTGTCCGTGCAGACACAGAACAGCGCACGGGGGACGGACGGGCCGCAGGCCCCCCGGTCGCCCACGGAGAGCCTCGTCGCGGACCTGCGGGCCGCCGGGACGAGGGACCGCCAGAGCGGCACCCGGACACCCGTCGACGTCCGCACGCTCACCCGGGTGCTTTTCGAACGGCTCACCGAGCTGGCCCCGGACACCCCCGAACGGGAGCGGGTGCGGGCCGCCCTGATCGAGATCAACATCCCGCTGGTCCGGTACGCGGCCACCCGGTTCCGCAGCCGCAACGAGCCGATGGAGGACATCGTCCAGGTCGGCACCATCGGACTGATCAACGCCATCGACCGCTTCGACCCCGGCCGCGGCGTGCAGTTCCCGACGTACGCGCTGCCGACCATCCTCGGCGAGATCAAGCGGTACTTCCGCGACAACGTGCGCACCATGCACGTGCCACGGCGACTCCAGGAGCTGTGGGTGCAGGTCAGCGGGGCGATGGAGGAGCTCACCGTCACCCACGGCCGCACCCCCAAGGTGCCCGAGATCGCCGCCTGCCTGCGCATCCCGGAGGAGGACGTGCGGGCCTGCCTCGACGCCGGCCGGGCCTACAACGCCGCCTCCCTGGAGGCCGCGCAGGAGCACGAGGGCGGGCTCGCCCTGCTCGACCGGCTCGGCTACGAGGACTCGGCGCTCGCCGACGTCGAGCACCGCGACATGGTCCGCCACCTGCTGGTGCAGCTGCCCGAGCGGGAGCGGCGGATCATCATGCTGCGCTTCTTCGCCAACCTGACGCAGTCGCAGATCTCCACCGAACTGGGCATGTCCCAGATGCACGTCTCACGGCTGCTCTCCCGCATCCTCAACCGCCTGCGGACCGGCAACACCTGGGAGGAGTGACCGGCGCCCGCGGATCGCCGCGCGTTACCACTGCGTGACATCTTGCGACGGCCGGGTTTGCCGGGGGCGGTGTGCCGGTATGTGGGGGGAGGGATGTCGGCGGGAACCACGCAGCGGTGGTGGCCGTTGAACGGTCAGTCACGAGGGGGGTGGGCGCGTGTCCGCAGAGCCGGCCGGTGCGGTCGTCGTCGAAGAGGGGCCCGCGGAGCGGCCCGCAGGTCCGGTGCTGCCCGCGCAGCACGTCCCGCACCCGGTGGTCCCCGCGCCGGTGGTCCCGGGCCCGACGGGGCCCGGCACGGTCGTGCCGGGGCGCCAGGTCGTCCCCGAGCAGGCCGTCGCGCCGGACGGTGCCGCAGGGGCGTCCGCTGCCCCGGGCGCGGCCGTGGTCGGCGACCGGCCGATGGACACCCGCACGCTCTCCCGCACGCTGTTCCGCCGCCTCGCCGGCCTGGAGCCGGGCGGCGAGGAGCACACGTACGTCCGCGACACCCTGATCGAGCTCAACCTGCCGCTCGTGCGCTACGCCTCCGCCCGCTTCCGCAGCCGGAACGAGCCGATGGAGGACATCGTCCAGGTCGGCACGATCGGGCTGATCAAGGCCATCGACCGCTTCGACCCGGACCGCGGGGTGGAGTTCCCGACCTTCGCGATGCCGACCGTCGTCGGCGAGATCAAGCGGTTCTTCCGCGACACCAGCTGGTCGGTGCGGGTGCCCAGGCGGCTCCAGGAGCTGCGGCTCGCCCTCACCAAGGCCGGCGACGAACTCGCGCAGAAGCTCGACCGCTCCCCCACCGTCGCCGAGCTCGCCGTCTGCCTCGGCGTCAGCGAGGAGGACGTCGTCGAGGGCCTCGCCGTCGGCAACGCGTACACCGCGAGCTCGCTCGACTCCGCGCCCGGCGACGAGGACGGCGAGGGCCCGCTGGCCGACCGGCTCGGCTACGAGGACCTGGCGCTGGAGGGCGTCGAGTACCGCGAGTCCCTCAAGCCGCTGCTGGCCAGGCTGCCCGCCCGCGAGCGGCGGATCATCATGCTGCGCTTCTTCGGCAACCTGACGCAGTCGCAGATCGGCGAGGAGATCGGCATCTCCCAGATGCACGTCTCCCGGCTGCTCACCAAGACCCTCGCCCAGCTCCGCGCCGGCCTGACCTCGGAGGGCTGAGAGCCGGGTCAGTCCAGCAGGTTGGCCCGCAGCCCGTCGAGCACGGCGCCGTCGAGGCCGAGGCCGTCGCGCCAGAAGTCCTCGAAGGACGGCCAGCCCGCCGTGACCTCCTCGAACGCCGCGTCGAGGTAGCGGCGGTCGGCCCGGAAGACCGGGAGGAGCAGCGCCGGCTCCTCCATCAGGCCGCGGGTGCCGAAGCTGTCGACGACGTGCTCGACGATCGCGGCCGAGCGCTCGTTGGTGAGCAGGTAGTCGGCGTACACGGTGTCGCGGTCGACGCCGAGCGCGGTGAGCACGATCGCGGCCGTCCAGCCGGTGCGGTCCTTGCCGGCGGAGCAGTGGAACAGCAGCGGAGTGCCGTCGGGCTCGGCCATCAGCCGGACCACGGTCGCGAAGCGGTCGCGCGCGACCGCGTCGGTGACGAACCACCGGTAGAGGCCGGTCATCATCGCCTCGGCCTTGCCGCCGCCGAGCAGGGCCCGCTGCTTGTCGGCGTCGCGGTCGGCGAGCGCGTTGCGCAGCGCCACGTAGATGTCGAAGTCCTCGGCGAAGACCGGCAGGTGGTGCAGGGTGATGCCGTCCGGGCTGGTGCGCTCGACGGTCACCGGGGTGGCCGACAGCTCCGCGGCGGAGATCGCGGCGGTGGGCAGCCCGGCCACCCGGTCCGGCCCGGCCTCGCGGACCTCGTCGAGGCTGCGCAGGTCGACGATCTGCCGCAGCCCGTGGTCCGACAGCACGGTGAGGTCGCCGTCGGTCAGACGGTTGAGCGCATCAGCGCGCAGGGCGGCGCCCGGCCGCACCGTCCGCCCGTCCGAGGTCCGGTATCCGCCCAGGTCACGGGCGTTGACCGCGCCCCGGAGGCCCAGGCTGCGAGCGGTCTCGGTGGGCTGGGTCACGGTGGCGGCCTCCTGGCACGGGTGTACGGCATGGGCCCGCCCAGTCTAGGGACCGCCCCGCGGCACGGACGCCGGCCGGGGAGCGGCCCTACTTGACGGCGAGCCAGATCACGCCGCCCACGACGGCGAGCGCGACCAGCACGGCCACGGCGATCACGCCGGTGCGGCTGGAGCCGCCGCCGTTGCTGCTGTAGGTGGTGACGGCGCCGGGGGCCTGGGGCGCCGGGGTCTCGTCGACGAACGCCCGGAACATCTGGGTGCTGCCGGCGGGGTCGTAGTCGTTGTCAGCCATGCCGAGGACTCTAGCCAACCCTGCGGCCGGCGGAACAGCCCGGACCCCTCCCCGGGGCGATCTCCACGCACCCTCCCCACCGGTCCGCGGGGGCGCCCGTGCGACAGGTGTGTGAACTCCCTCCCGATGCCGGAAGACGCCGCCCGGCGATCGGGTTGACTCCTGGCATGAGCGCTTACCGAAACGACGCCCGCCGAGTCACGCTCGGCTCCTCGGACCTCGCCGTCTTCCCGCTCGCCCTCGGCGGCAACGTCTTCGGCTGGACGGCGGACGAGGCGGAGTCCTTCGCCGTCCTCGACGCCTACGCCGCGGCCGGCGGCAACTTCGTCGACACCGCCGACTCGTACTCGGCCTGGGTGCCGGGCAACAGCGGCGGCGAGTCCGAGACGGTCATCGGTGCGTGGCTGCGCAGCCGCGGCAACCGCGAGGACATCGTGGTCGCGACCAAGGCGGGCATGCACCCGGAGGCGTCCGGGCTGAAGGCCGCGAACATCAAGCGGGTCGCCGAGGAGTCGCTCCGGCGGCTCGGGATCGAGCGGATCGACCTCTTCTACACGCACCGCGACGACCCGGAGACGCCGGTCGAGGAGATCGTCACCGCCCTCGACGAACTGGTGCGGGAGGGCAAGGTCCGCGAGGTCGCGGCCTCCAACATCGGCCCGGAGCGGCTCGCCGCGTCGCTGGCGTTCGCCGAGCGCGAGGGCCTGGCCCGGTACGTCGCGGTGCAGCCGCACTACAACCTCGTCTCCCGCGGCACCTACGAGGGCGACCTGGCGGAGGTGACGGCCGGCCACGGGCTGTCCGCGGTGCCGTACTACGCGCTGGCCTCGGGCTTCCTCACCGGCAAGTACCGGCCGGGCGGCGCGGAGGTGGCCAGCGCCCGGGCCCAGGGCGCGGCCCGCTACCTGGCGCAGCCGCGCGGCCCGCTGGTGCTGGAGGCGCTCGACAAGGTGGCGGAGGCCCGCGGGACGGAGCCCTCGACCGTCGCGCTCGCCTGGCTGGCCGCCCGGCCGACCGTGGCGGCGCCGATCGCCAGCGCCCGCACCGCGGCCCAGCTGCCGCCGCTGCTGGCCTCGGTGGACCTGCGGCTGTCGCCCGAGGAGACGGCCCTGCTCGACGAGGCCTCGGCCTGAGTCCGGACGCCCGCGCGGCGGAAACCCACAGGCTGTGGACGGGGCCCGGTACCGGATCCCCGTCCACAGCCTGTGGACAACTCTTCGACCTGCGGACGGGCCGCGGCTACGGCCGGCCGGAGCGGGTCGGGCGGCGGTCGGAGCGGGTCGGGTGGCGGTCGGCCGCCACCGCCTCGGCGGAGCCGATCGGCCCGGTGCCTGCGGTTGTCGTCACGTCTGCCGCCCGTCGGTGCGGGCCGCACCCTCCTTGCGGGCGGCGCGGGCGGCGGGCGCGGGCACCGGGGCCGTCACCCCCGCCGGGGCGACGAACGCCACCAGCAGGTGCTCCATGAGCGCGCTGCGGGCGGCCTCGTCGAGCTCGTGGGCGGTGGCGCGCTCCAGCCTCCGGACGGCCAGGGCGGCCGCCTCGACGGCGTCGTCGACGAGCACCGTGCGCAGGCCCGCATCCAGGTCCGCGAGGCGGCGGCGGCGCATGGACTCGGCGACCTCGGGCGCGTACTCAAGGGCGAGGGGCTGCGCGGAGTAGACCTCCAGGCCCGCCGCGTGCGCCTCCGCGGCGAGCGCGCGGCTGAGCTCGTCGGCGAACCACGGGCCGTCGCGGAGCGCGGGGCCCGGGCCGGAGTTGGAGTCGCACGGGAGGCGGCTGGCGGTGCGGCTGAGCACCGCGTGGATCTGCTCCCGCAGGTAGGCCTCGTGTTCGGCGACCGACAGCACGGCGCGTGCCGTGTCCCGGACGCGCCACACGACGAGCAGCCGGACGACGATGGGCGTGCCGGTGCGGTCGGTGACGGTGACCGGGTCGCTGCGCCAGTGCCGCAGGCGGATGTCGACCCGCCGCCGGCGGACCAGCGGGTTGACCCAGAGCAGGCCGGCCCGGCGGACGGTTCCGCGGTAGCGGCCCCAGCGGGTCAGCACGCGGGCCTCGCCCCCGGGGTTGGAGAGCAGTCCGGCGAGGACGGTGACCAGCAGCAGGCCGAGCCCGGCGACCACGGCGATCTCGGGGGCGGTGAGGCCGACCGGGCCGCCGCGGTGTACGGCGCCGGTGCGGATGTCGGGGAGTGCCTCGAACTCCGGCAGCACACCGGCCCGGACGAGGATCGCCAGCACACCGGCGGCACCGGCGAGGAGCACGAGCAGCGCGAGCCAGCCGGGCAGCGCGAGGGCGTGCCGTTCGCGCACCGCCTGGTCGACGCGGGGCGGGCGGCGGGCGGCGGGCGTCTCGGCCCCGGGGCCGGGGCGCACCGGGGTCAGCGGCCGGGTGGGCGGCCCGTCCCGGTCGTCCGGGAGGGCCGGCGGGGCGGCCGGTGCGGGCCGGGACGGCGGGGTGGCCTTGCGGAGCAGCGGTCGGGTGAGGCCTCCGCTCGTCGCCCGGGGCGGCTGGGCCTTGCCGGTGGCGGCGGTCGACCCGGCCGCGCCGGTCCCGCCGGGGGCGCCCGCCGCGAGGTCGGGCCGGGGGGCCGGGTGGGGGGCGGGTCGTGGCGACGAGTCGCGGGTGACGTCCATGCGCGGATCCTCGGGTTCGAGTGCGGCACAACGGGGGCCCGGATCTGACGGGCAGCGCCGGTTTCAGGCTAGGTTGACAAGTCGTCACATGTGCCACAGCGGACAGCGGTGGGCGTGTCGACGGGCGGTCCGCCGACCGTGCGGGGCCGCCGGACCGGCGGCACGGACCCGGGGTCCGGCCGCCGGTGGACGGTCGGCCGCACGGTCAGCGGCGCCGGGCTCCGGACCCGCGGGCGAGCATGCGCCGCAGCAGCAGGCCGGCCACCAGCGTGACCAGCGGCATCCCGCCGTACAGCACGAGGCGCAGGTCCTCCCCGCCGGACTGCGACAGCGCCGTGCGGTCCGGCGGCGGGGCCATCGCGTGGGCCAGCAGGACGGCGGCGGGCGAGGGCTCGCCGGGCTTCCCGGACACCGTCGGCGACGGGGACGCCGGGGGCGCTCCCGCGGCGGGCGTGCCACCGGCCGGTGCGGCCGCGGACGCCGGGGGACCGTCGGACGGTCCGGCCGGGCCGGGCGGGTCCTCCGTCACGTGGACGACGACCGGTGCCGCCGCCGTGCCGTTGCCGGCCCGGTCGGTGGCGGTGGCCGACACGACCTGCTCCCCCACCGCCATCGGGGCGTCGGCGGCGCAGGACCAGGCCCCGTCGGCGGCCGCCGTCCCGCTGCACAGGGTGGTCCGCTCCCCGCCGCCCGTGCGCGCGGTCACGGTGACGGTGGCGGCGGCCTCCGCACGGCCGGCGAACCGCGGCCGGGACGGGACGTCCTCGCCCGCCCGCGGCGACGCCAGCGCGGGGGCCCCGGGCGCGACCGTGTCCACGGTGAGGGCGGCCGGCCGGCCGGTGGCGGTGTTCCCCGCGGCGTCCACCGCCCTGGCGGTGAGCCGGTGGGCCCCCTCGCCGAGGGGCTCGACGGGCAGGCAGGACCACGTGCCGTCGGCGCCGACCCCGGTGCTGCAGAGCTCCCCGGCGATCCGGGTGGATCCGGCCGGCTCGGTCACCGAGACGGTGCTGGCGGGTTCGCCGCGGCCGGTGACCAGGAGGCCGGGGTCGTTGGTGTACTCGGGCAGCGTGAGGACGGGAGCCGCGGGCGGCGCCGTCTTGACGGTCAGTCGGACGGGCTCGCTGCGGCGCACCGCACCACCCGCCGCGGACTCCTCCGCCACGAGCGCGTGCGGGCCCTCCGCGAGGGCGGCGTCGGGGCGGCACGCCCAGTTGCCGTCCTGGCCGGCGGTGGCCCGGCAGACCGCGGTCGCGCCGTCGGTGACGGCGACCGCCGCACCGGCGGCCCCCGCGCCCACGACCTGGGGCCGGACGTCGGCGGTGACCGTGCCGTCCACCGGCAGGGTGATCTCCGGACGGACGGAGCCGGGCGCGAGCCGGATGCGCTGGTCGGACACCTGCCCGGAGTCGGCGAAGCCCGCGGGGTCGACCAGCTGGGAGGCGTCGCGCCCGATGCGGAGCCGGGCCCACGTGTCGCCGGGCACCACCCGGCCCTGCACGGTCCACTCCAGCCGGGCCGCGTCGGCACCGGCCACGACCTCGGCCTGGACGCGCTCCAGCGCGTCGAACCGGCCGTTGCGGTCGAAGTCGACCCAGCCGGCGAGGACGGCCGCGCCGCCGCCGGTGGCGACGGGCACGTCCAGCCCGTACGTGCCGCCGGTCACCGCGTCGGCCGGGAAGACGAGCGTCGGGTCCGCGCCCTGGTACGGCGCCCGGCCCGGGCCGGTGCGGGGCGGCACGGGGTTGGCCCAGATGCTGCGCCACGCGGCCCCGGGGGCGAGCTCGACCAGCGGGCGGGCGGCCGGCACCTCGGGCCGGCCGCCGGCGTCCGTCCTGTCGGCGGACGTGCCCGCCGGCGGGACGGAGGTGCCCGGGCCGTCGGCGGGCGGCGCGGGGACGAGCGGCCGCACCAGCGGCGGCGGCACGGCGCGCGGCCGGTGGGTCTCGTCGGCGGCGTCCTGGCCGAGGTAGAGGTCGGAGAGCACGTGCGAGGCGTTGCCGTAGCTCTGCGGGGCGGTGCCGAGCGACTCGTCCAGGGTGACGGTGAGGGCGGGGGTGAGCGCGGGCGGCGGCGTGGTGGAGCCGTTGCGGGCGGTGGTGCGCTGCTCGACCCGGAGGGTGACCCCGGCGAGGGTGCCGGCGAGCTCGACGGTGCCGGTGCCGTCGGCTGCGGTGTCGGCGTTCGCGTCGGCGGGCGGGGCCAGCTCGTTGCCTGCGGCGGTCCAGCCCGTCCAGGCGGTCCGGCCGACCAGGGTGGGTGCGGTGGGGGTGGCCCCGGTGACGGTGAGCCGGGCCGCCGTGGCGGTGGTGCCGGTGGTGCCGGTGGCGCGTGCGGTCAGGCCGCTGACGTGCAGCCGGGGATTGCGCACGGGTCGGGAGAAGGTGATCCGGAGCTCCCCGAGGGTGCGCCAGGAACCGTCCGCGGACGGCCTGTTCCCGCCGATCCGGAAGGTCTCGGCGGGATCACCCGGCCGGATTCCGTCCGTGTACGCTTCGCCTGCTCCGGCGTGCCGGCCGAGCGTTCCGGGGACGGCGCTCGCGGTGACCCCGGGAAGGGGGGAGAAGTCCATCTGGACGGCGAGGCCGGACGGCAGCAGGGCGCGGCGGTCCTGACCCCAGGCGGCCGGGCTCTGCTGCGCGTCCGCGGCCCCCGTCGACAGGGCGAGGAGCGCCGCGGCCAGTGCCGCCGCGGCCGGGCGGGTCGTCCGGGCGGGTCGCAGCGCCTCCACCGCCCGGAGGCCGGCACCGGGCACCGGTGCGGACGGGCGGAACCGTCGGTTCATCCGGCTCTCCTTCGCTGCCGTGGGGCGTGCCGCGCAGCCGAGAGATGACGCGGCCATAACATCCGACAAAAGGGAACCACGACCGGCAATCCGTCAAACCACGACACCAGTCGACCCATCCGCATTTGCACCCGATTGGCCCCGGCCGGACGGCACGTCAGAAGCTCTGCGGACATGGCGGTTTCCCGCCATTCCGGTGAGATCACGATCGGAAATCCCCGCCTGTTTCCGATCATTCGTCGATGGGACCTGTTCGATTTGTCGGCGCGTCAGTAGAGTCGGCGCACGTGAGCATCGACCCCGTTCTCGTGAAGAGCAGTTTCGCCGCCGTCGAACCCCACGGCACCGAGGTGACGGCCTACTTCTACCGCCACCTCTTCGAACACCACCCCGCCGTGCGCGGCCTTTTCGCCGAACACATGGACGACCAGCAGGACCGCCTGTTCGCCGCCCTCGGCGCACTGGTCACCCACCTGGAGGACACCGACACCCTCGTCGGGATCCTGCAGGACCTCGGCCGCCGCCACGCCGCGTACGGCGCGCTGCCCGAGCACTTCCCGGCGGTCGGCGGCAGCCTGCTCGCGACCCTGGCGCACTTCGCTGGCGACGCGTGGACCCCGGAGACCGAGGCCTCGTGGACCGCCGTGTACGGCGTCGTCACGGACGTCATGGGCGGCGCGCTGGCGGACGCCGTCCGATCCGCGGCCCGCGACTGAGACCGCTCCGGTGGCCTTCGACCCCGCTGTCCTGCGCGCCGGCCTCGCCGTGGCCGAGCGTCGCGCCGACCAGCTGACCACCTATTTCTACGCGCACCTCTTCGCCCACAACCCCGGCGTGCGGGCGCTCTTCCCGGAACAGCTCGACGAGCAGCGCGACCGGCTGCTCGCCGCGATCACCCACCTGATCGGCCGTCTCGAAGAACCCGAGCGGCTGACCGGCTACCTCGCGGCCCTCGGCCGCGACCACCGCAAGTTCGGCGCCGCCCCCGAGCACTACCCCGCCGTCGGCGCCAGCCTCATCGCCGCCCTCCAGCAGGTCTGCGGCCACTCCTGGACGGTGGAGGACGAGAAGTCCTGGACGGAGGCGTGGACCGTTATCTCCCAGGCGATGATCGACGCGGCCGCGGCCGTCCCCGCCGACACGCCCGCGTGGTGGGAGGCGGAGGTGGTGCGCCGCCGCCGCGCCGCACCGGACGTCGCCGTGCTGACGCTCGCCCCCGACCGGCCGTACCCGTACGTCCCCGGCCAGTACCTCACGCTCTGTTCGCCGCGGGTGCCCCAGGTGTGGCGGCCGTTCTCGATCGCGTGCGCCCCCCGCGGGGACGGCACGCTCGACGTGCACGTCCGCCGGGTGCCGGACGGGCAGCTCTCCCCCGTGCTCGTCAACGACGTCGTGCCCGGGGACCGGCTGCGGATCGGCCCGCCGATCGGCGAGGCCGTGCTCGACGCGGCGTCCCGGCGCCCCCTGCTGGCCGTCGCGGGCGGCACGGGCTGGGCCCAGGTCAAGGCCGTCGTCGAGCAGGTCGTCAAGGACGGAACCCGGCACGTCACCGTGATGCTCGGCGCCCGCGACGACGCCGACCACTACGACCTCGACGCCGTGCACGCCATGGTGGCCGACTGCGTACGCCTCGACGTCGTGCTCGCCGCACCCGCCGACGGATCGGCGCGCGGCGAGGCGGTCGCGCTCCTCCACGAGGGTCTGCACCGGCTCGGCGACTGCTCCAACCGGGAGGTGCTGCTCAGCGGGCCGCCCGACCTCGCCCCCTCCGTGACGGAGATCCTGATCGGCCTCGGCGCGGACCCCGCGCTGATCCGGCACGACCCCGTGCCGCGCACCCTCAACCGCTCCCGCCCGCTGACGGCCCCGGAGCGGTTCCTGGAGGAGCGCGACGTCGCCTGGATCAACCGCACCGAACTGGCCTGAGCCCAGGAGGAACGACGAAGGCCCCGGACGGTGTCCGGGGCCTTCGGGTGGTGCGCTCAGCAGGATTCGAACCTGCAACCTCTTGATCCGTAGTCAAGTGCTCTATCCGTTGAGCTATGAGCGCCTGAGCGGCCCCTGGGGACCGCCGCGGCAAGTTGTGGTGCGCTCAGCAGGATTCGAACCTGCAACCTCTTGATCCGTAGTCAAGTGCTCTATCCGTTGAGCTATGAGCGCTCGCCCTGGCGTCTTTCCTCCGGGGCGGTGCGGGGACAACATTACATGACCGTCGACCTGGGGTGAAATCGATTGATCCCGGACGCCCCGCGGCGGCCGGCCCGGCCCCGCGCGGGCGCCGGGACCTGCCGGGACGCACCGGGAGCACCCCGCACGCCGGGGCTGCGGGGCCGGCACGCACCGGGGCCGCGGGACCGGCAGGACCCGCCCGGGGCGCGACGGCCTGCAAGCCGTGCGGGTGCGTACCGGGGCCCGCCGGAAATGCAGGGAGCCCCGCCGACTTCCGTCGACGGGGCTCCCTCCATGGCGGAGGCTGAGGGATTTGAACCCTCGATGGGCTTGAAGGCCCAAACCGCATTAGCAGTGCGGCGCCATAGACCGGACTAGGCGAAGCCTCCTCCACCGGACCGCGCCCCCACTGCTCGGGCGCACTCCGTGCGCAAGTGATGATGCCACAGCCCAGGGGCCCGACACCAACCACCGACAACGTTACTAGCCGGGTCGTCCACAGCGCAAAGAACAATGAGATACTGCCGGGGCCCGAGGAGAGCGCGAGCCGCGAGCGCCCGCCGTGACCAGCCGGCGAGCCATCGCTGTGGTGGCCCGAAGCCGTGAGGAGACCTGTCGACGTGAGCAGCAGGCCGACCCGAGGCGCTGCTCGCCTCGCCGCCATACTCGACGCCCTGCCGGACGCCCTGTTGCTGGTGAACAGCAACGGCACGGTGGTCGACGCGAACAAGGCCGCCGTGGAGAGCCTCCAGGCGCCCGGCACCTCGCTCGTGGGGCGTGGCGTGCTCGACCTCCTCCCGGAGTTCGACCCGAGCCGCATCCCCGGCTCGATGCGCCCGCCTGCGGCGGAGAGCGAGGGGCTGGACAAGCCGGTCCGGATGACGGCCCGCCGCACCGACGGCGACACCTTCCCCGTGGAGGTCTCGGGCAACGACTTCAGCGACGACGGCACCGGCGGCGAGGACCGCGGCTACGTCCCCTACGACCCGTACCGCGAAGGGTCCGGGCAGGACCTGCTGCTGCTCCTGGTGCGCGACCTCACCGGGCGGCTCGGCATCGAGGCGGAGCTGCGGCGCCAGCACAAGCAGACCGAGATGATCCTCCGCGCGGCGGCCGAGGGCGTGCTCGGCGTCGACCTGGAGGGCCGCGTGGTGCTGGTCAACCCGGCCGCCGCGCACATACTCGACTACCGGGCGAGCGAGCTCGGCGGCCGCGAGCTGCACCCACTGGTCCAGCACTCCCAGGCGGACGGCACCCCGCTCGCGCTGGAGGCCTCCGCACTGCTCGACACCCTGGTCTCCGGCCGCAAGCACCGGGTGCGCGGCGCCGTGCTCTGGCGCAAGGACGGCACTCCCGTCACCGTCGACCTCACCACGGCGCCCGTACGGGACGGCGAGCAGCTGGTCGGCGCGGTGATGACCTTCACCGACCGCACGAAGGAGCTCGCGCTCGTCGCGCGCAACGAGCACCTCACGGCCGTGCTGGAGACCGAGCTCGGCGATGCCCTCACCGCCCTGCACCGGCGGATCGACGCGCTCGCCGGCGACCCGGCCGGACAGCTCTGGCCGGAGGCGAACTGGACGCTGCGGCGGCTCGCCGACGAGTGCCGCCGGTTCGGCACCCTGATCGACGGGGTGCTCGCGCACCAGGCGTTCGAGGCCTCGGCGGAGACGGGTAAGCAGCAGCTGAAGCGCCGGCCGGTCGGCCTGGACACCGTGGTGCAGCGCGCCGTCGAACGTGCCGGCGAACTCGTCGGGCCCGGCCGGGTGCGCTACTCGGTGCACGCCGCCGCCGTCGAGGTGACCGCGGACAAGGAGCGGCTCGGCCGCGCCCTCGCCCACCTGGTCGCCGACGTCAGCGGCATCGGCCCCTCGCTCGACGCGCCGGGCACCGGCGCGATGCCCTCGCTCGGCGTGCCCGCACTGCCGCCGGCCGGCGGGGACGCCCCGATGGTCGTCGTCGCCGCGGCCCAGCGCGGCGAGGTCGCCCGGATCGAGGTGCGCGGCCCCGCCCTGCGGAGCAGCCCCGTGCACCTGCCGATCGCCCGGGGCACCGTCGAGCGCCACGGCGGCGTGCTGCAGCGGCATGAGCTGCCGGGCGGGGGCGGCACCACCTACGTCGTGGAGCTGCCGCTGGACGCGGCAGCGGCCCGCGCGGCCTCGGTGGGCCGGCCGAGCGTGCCCAAGGAGACCGACACCGCGATGCTGCCGGACCTCCCGGAGCTGCCCCCGGCCGAGCGCCGCGAGGACGCCCCCGCCGAGCAGCCCGGCCCGCAGACCGACCCGCAGACCGACCCGCAGTCCGGCCCGCAGTCCGGCCCGCAGATCGACCCGGCCGGGGCCGCCGCGGGCGAGCACGGCCGGCGCGGTCCGATCGCCCTCGGTCCGTCCGTCGGGACGGCCCCGGCCCCCGGCCCCGACGGTCCTGCCCCGCACCACGGCCACGGCGAGCACGGGCACAGTGAGCACGGGCACAGTGAGCACAAGGCCGGCGAGCACGGACCCGGCGCAGGCAACGGGCAGGGCCCGGCGGAGCCGCAGCCCGGCGGGTCCGGCCGGTCCGGCCGGTCCTCCGACGGCACGACCGCGCCCGAAGCGGCCGTTCCCGGACAGCGCACGCACGCGCCGATCGCCCTCGGCCCCGGCCCGTCCTCTCCCGCGGACGGCTTCGCGGGCAGCTCCGCGGACGACCTGTCGACCCCGCCCGGCAGCGTGCCCGCCGCGGGGCAGCCGACTGACGGCGCGTCGGGGTCCGGCCAGGAGGCCGGGCGGCCGTCAAGACGGCGCCGGGGTGTGCCCGCCGCCGACGAGACGTCCGCGGGCGCCGCTCCGCTGCCCGGGGCTCCCGAGCCGGGCCTGCCGTTCTACCCGGGACTCGAACACGCACTGCCGGTCGGCGGACCGCCTGCCGCGGTGCCCGCCGTCCAGCCGACCGGGCGCAGGCGCCGACTCGCCGTGCCCGCCGACCCCGGCGCGCCGGTGGAGAACGCGGCGCCCGAGGCACCGGCCACGGCGCAGTCCGCAGCGGACCACGCACCGGCGGAGGGCCTCGTCGCGCTGCCGCCCGGTCAGGCGACGGAGTCCGCCGTCGCGCTGCCGGTCCCGGCCCCGGCCCACCCGGCCGTCTCGGCCGAGCTCGCACCGACGCGGTCCGCCGCGCCCGAGCTGCCGTCGGCCGCCCCGGCCGCCCCGGCCGCCCCGCAGCCGGTGGGCAGTGGGCTGGGCGAGCTGAGCCCGCCGCGGCCGCTGCAGAGCGCGTTCGCGTCCGCCTTCCCGAGCGCCTTCCCGCAGCCTGCGGCGGCGCCCGCGGACCCCGCCCCGGTGACCCCGGCGGAGCTGCCGGCCCTGCCCGCGGCCACCGGCCCGGGCGGCGCCGCGGACCCCACCCCTGCGGCGGCGGAGCAGCGGACACCGCCGCGTCCGCTCTCCGAGCTCGCACCGGCGGGTGTACCGGTCCCGATGCCGGCCCCGGCCCCGGTCCCGGCTCCGGCTCCGGCTCCGACGGAGCAGCCGACCGTGCTCGTGCCCGCCGTCGACGGCGGGCCGCGACGGCTGCTGGTCTGGCCGGAACCGGACGCCTCCACCAAGCAGGCCCTCCAGGACCGCGGCTACCGGCCGGTCATCGTGCGCTCGCGCGAGGAGGTCGACGCGCAGGTCTCCGGCTTCCCCGCGGCGCTCTTCGTCGACCCGCTGACGGGCCCGATCACCCGTACCGCCCTGGAGTCGCTGCGCACCGCCGCGCTCAACCAGCGGGTGCCGGTGCTGGTCACCGCGGGTCTCGGCCAGGCCGCCCGCGACGCCGCCCACGGGGCCGACCCCGCCGTGCTGCTGCGCGCGCTGGCCCCGCGGGACAGCGAGAGCCACGCGCCGCGCGTGCTGCTCGTCGAGTCCGACGCCGACATCGCCGCCGCGATGATCGCCAGCCTCGAACGCCGCGGCATGCACGTCGAGCACACCACCGACGAGAACGAGGCGGTGGCCCGGGCCAGCAGCGTGCAGCCCAACCTGGTGGTGATGGATCTGCTGCAGATCCGCCGCCGCAGGGTCGGCCTGCTCGACTGGCTGCGCGCGAACGACCGGCTGCACCGCACCCCGCTCGTCGTCTACACGTCGGTCGACCTCGATCCGAAGGACCTGCCGCGGCTGCGGACGGGCGAGGCGGTGCTCTTCCTCGCGGAGCGCTCGACCTCGGACGACGTCCAGGCGCGCATCGTCGACCTGCTCGGCCGGATCGGCTCGCTCGCCGAGGGCGGTGCCGTGGCCGGTTCGGCGGTCGGCGGCTGACACCGCGGGGCCGGCCCCGGGGCCGGCCCGCGCGGTGGTGGGCGGTGGTGGGCAGCGATCGGTGGCGATCGGTGGCGGTCAGTGGTGGGCGTGGACGACGGCGTGGCCGCGTCCGCGGGTGATCAGCCACCGGTTGACCGGCACGGTCAGCACGAAGGCCACCCCGAGCGACAGCAGCAGGGACGCCCAGAAGAGCGGCCGGCCGAGCCCTGCGTCCATCGCTCCGGGCACGGTGACCATGACGGTGTTGTCGACGAGCTCCATGACGAGGATCGACACGGTGTCGGCCGCGAGGGCGACCCGCAGCGCCGCACCGGGGGCGAGGCCGGAGCGCAGCAGGCCCCGCATGGTGAACGCGTAGCCGAACACGAAGGCCAGGGCCACCGACAGTGCGACGGTCGCACCGCTGCCGAGGCCCAGGGCGGTGCCGACGATCATGCCGAGCACCTCGCCGGTGGCACAGCCGACGAGGCAGTGCAGGGTGGCGAGCGCGGCGGTCCCCCAGGTGGACACGGAGGCGGATGCGGATGCGGGCCGGTGCGGGTCGGCCGGGTGCTGGGGGTGCTGGGGGTGATGGTGGTGCTCCATGGTGCGGGCTCCTCTCCCTCGCGGGTTCCGCTCCGGAGAACCACATACCCCCAGGGGGTATTCCCGCGAGGGAGAGGAGGCCGGCTACTCCTTGCCGAGCACCGTGACGTCCAGCCCGTCGGCGGCGTACTCGGCCCGGATCACCTTCTTGTCGAACTTGCCCACCGAGGTCTTCGGCACCGACTCGACGAGCGCCCAGCGCTCCGGCAGCTGCCAGGAGGCGACCCGCCCGGCGAGGAAGGCCCGCAGCTCGGGCAGGCCGGCGGCGGCACCGGGCCGCAGGACGACCGTGGCCAGCGGCCGCTCGCCCCACTTCTCGTCCGGCACGGCCACGACCGCGGCCTCCGCGACCTCGGGGTGGGCCATCAGGTGGTTCTCCAGCTCGACCGAGGAGATCCACTCCCCGCCCGACTTGATGACGTCCTTCGCCCGGTCGGTGAGCGTCAGGTAGCCGTCCGCGGTGATGGTGCCGACGTCGCCGGTGCGCAGCCAGCCGTCCTCGCTGAACTTGTCCCCGGGCCGCTCGGGCTCGCGGTCGGCGCCGCCGAAGTACGCGGCCGCGATCCAGGGGCCGCGGACCTCCAGCTCGCCCGCGGCCTCGCCGTCGTGCGGCATGCGCTCGCCGCCCGGGCCGACGAGCCGGGCCTCGACGGAGGCCGGGAACAGGCCCTGCGTGAGCCGGTACGGCCACTCCTGCTCGGGGGTCAGCCCGGCCGGCGGGAGGGAGAAGGTGCCGAGCGGAGAGGTCTCGGTCATGCCCCAGGCGTGCACGACGTTGATGCCGTGCCGCTCCTCGAACGCCTTCATGAGGGCGGGCGGGCAGGCGGAGCCGCCGATGACCACCATGCGGAGGGTGGAGGTGTCGTAGTCGCCCGCGTCGAGTTCGTCGAGCAGGCCGCTCCAGATGGTGGGGACGGCCGCGCCGACGGTGGGCTTCACCCGGTCGATCATCTCGGCGAGCGGCTTGGGCTGCAGGTGGCGGTCGGGCATGAGCAGGCTCGCGCCTGACATGAAGGCGGTGTGCGGCACGCCCCACGCGTTGACGTGGAACATCGGGACGACCGGCAGCGCGACGTCGCGCGCGGTGAGGCCGAAGCTGTCGGCCGCCATCACCTGCAGACAGTGCAGGTAGACCGAGCGGTGGCTGTAGACGACGCCCTTGGGGTCACCGGTGGTGCCGGAGGTGTAGCAGAGCGCGGCGGCCCGGCGCTCGTCGAGCTCGGGCCACGGGTATACCGCCGGACGGTCGGCGATCAGCGCCTCGTACTCGTGGACGGTGCCGGAGAAGCCGTCCAGCAGGGAGCGGTCGCCCTCGCCGCTGACCACGATGTGGCGCAGGGTCTCGTCCAGCTGGCCGAGCACCCCGGCCAGCAGCGGCAGCACGCTGCCGTTCACGATGATCACGTGGTCGGCGGCGTGGTTGATGATGTACGCGAGCTGCGGCGCCGGCAGCCGGAGGTTCAGCGTGTGGAGCACGGCACCCATCGACGGCACCGCGAGGTACGCCTCCAGGTGCTCGGCGTTGTTCCACATGAGGGTCGCCACCCGCTGGTCGCCGTTCACCCCGAGCTCGTCGCGGAGCGCGTACGCGAGGCGGGCCGCCCGGGCGCCCACCTCGGCGTAGCTGCGGACCACCGGGCCGGTGCCGTCCCAGGTGGTGACCGTGGAGCCGGCGTGCACGGTGGAGCCGTGCGCGAGGATCCGGGAGACGGTGAGCGGTACGTCCTGCATGGTGCTGAACACGCGGGTCCTCCTTGACCGGGTGGCGGCAGACACCGGCGGGGCTACTCGCAGGTAGCCACGGCCGGCATGCCGATTCTGGTCCGCCCCGGGCCCGGTGTCAGCATTCGTGGTCGAGTTGAGACCAGCATCTCCGGTGCAGGCCGGAGCCCGGATCAGCCCACCGGCGAGTCGAGCTCGTCGCGGTCGATGGAGAGGGAGACCCCGCCGTACGACTCGGTGACGTTGCCCTGGTACTGGTGGATGCGGCTGCGGTCGGTCCACAGGTCGGGGTTGAGGTCGCCGGCGCCGTCGGTGACCGTCGCGCGGCCGTCCCAGCGGGCGTACCAGACGGCGTCGGGCAGCGGGGAGCTGCCGGCCCGGGCGGCCGCCGCGAGGTCGGCGACCCCGGACTCGGCGGAGGAGTAGAAGCCCGCCCGGTGCCCGGCCGCGTGCAGGGCCTGGGTCCAGCCGACGGTGAAGTCCATGACGGCCTGGCTGCACGCGTCGTCGCCGCGCGGGTAGGCCTCCATGTCGAGGTAGACCGGCGTGCCCGCGCCGAAGCCGAGCCCGCGCAGCGAGGCGACCGCCTCGGCCGCCTCCTGCTGGCCCTGCCCCACGGCGTCGCCGGGGTCGATGTGCTGCGGCTTGCTGCCGCTCGTACTGCACGGCGCCTGCCGGCCGACGTGCGTGGGGACGAACCGCCAGCCCATCGCGCGGGACTGGGCGACCCAGTCCGCGGTGAGCCGCGACTGCGTGCAGCCGCGCTGGCTGCCGCTCGTGTAGATGCCGACCGCGCCGTACGGGGAGTCGTCCCACCAGGTCTGCATGGTGGCCAGGGGCGGCGCCGTGCAGGCGTCGAACCCGGCGCCCTGGTAGACCTCGCCCTCGACCAGCCGGCCGCCCGGCGCGGCCGCCGGGTCGTCGAGCACGGTGCGGCTCAGCCGGGGGCCGGCCCCGGGTGGCGCGGCCCCCGCCGCGGGCACGCCGGTGGCGCCGATCAGCAGGACGGTCGAGGCCGCGGCCAGCGCGGCTGTTCCCAAGGTACGCACGCCACAGTCGTACTGACCGATCGTCGGATCGGTGGGGCAGGCGCGCGGCCGCCCGGGCGCGATTCACCCGGCCGGTCGGAGTTCCGGAGCCCATGTAAGGGATTTGCAGCCCATGCGGTCCTTACGTCAGACTCGTCGCCATGCCCGCCGCCGACACCCTCGCACCGCCCTCCGGCACCACCGGCACCACCGGCACCACCGGCACCACCGGCACTGTCAGCACTGCCGGCACTGCCGGCACCATCGGCACCGGTCCGGACAGCAGGACCGCAGCGCCCGCCGGCGCCGCGTCCTCCGCCGGTGGCCGGCCCGCGGGACGCGGTCTGGCCCGCGTACCTGCACCGGTGCTCTGCATCACCGCCATGGCCGCCTGCCAGCTCGGCATCGCCACCTGCACCTCGCTGTTCGGCCTCGTCGGCGTGGCCGGGGCGACCTTCCTGCGACTGGCCGTCGCCGCCGTCGTCCTCCTCGCGCTCACCCGCCCCCGGCTGCGCGGACGCAGCCGCCGCGACCTCCTCGCCGCCGCCCGGCTCGGCATCGCCTCCGCCGGGATGACGCTCCTCTTCGCCGCCGCCACCAGCAGGCTGGCGATGGGCACCGCCGCCACCATCGAGTTCCTCGGCCCGCTGGCCGTCGCCCTCGCTTTCTCCCGCCGCGCCGGACACCTGCTCTGGGCCATGCTCGCCGCCGCCGGAGTCGCCCTGCTCACCCTGGTCGGCCACGGCAGCGGCGGAGCCGCACTCGACCCCGCCGGGCTCGGCTACGCCTTCGGGGCGGCCGCCTGCTACGCGGGCTACATCCTCCTCACCCACCGGGTGGGTGCCGCCTTCCACGGATTCGAGGGCCTGGCCGTCTCCTTCACCGTCGCCACCCTCGTCGTCGCGCCGTTCGGGGCGGCCCAGGCCTGGCACGGGCTCGCCGCCTCCCCCTCCCCCGCACTGCTGCTGCTCGCCGTGGCGGGAGTCGCGCTGCTCTTCCCCGTCCTCCCGTACGCGCTGGAGATGACGGCCCTGCGGCGCATGCCGCAGCGGGTGTTCAGCGTGCTGGTGAGCCTCGACCCGGCGATCAGCGCCCTGGTCGGACTGGTCGTCCTGGGCCAGCTCCTGGGCGGCGTGCAACTGGCCGGCATCGGGTGCGTCGTCGCGGCGAGCGTCGGCGCGACCCTCACCGCGCGCCGCTGACCCGGCGTCACCGGCGTGGCCGACGTGGCCGACGTCACCGGCGCGGCTGCGATACGCCGTCCGGTTCCCGGGAACGGACGGCGGGCGGGCGCCGCTGTACGGCACCCGCCCGCCGGAACCCGCTGCGGCAGACCCTTTCCCCGCCCGGGTGTCGTCCCTCTCCGCGCGCCGGCCGCCGGACCGTTGCTACCACCCTGCCGATCGGCGCCCCCGCCGACGGCCGGACGGCCCGGTCCCCTCAGGCGGCCCGCGCCTCCGGGGTCAGGGCGCGATCGGCGGGACGACCGGGGCCGGGACCGCTGCACGGACCACCCGCGGTGGAGCGGCCGTCGGAGCCGGGCCGGTGGGCGGGGCCGTCGGACGGGAGTACGCCATGGTTTTCCTCCGTCGTGCAGGAGTGGCGGGGATCGAAGCACGCCGGGCCGGAGCCCGCCGTCGAGGAAGAAGACTTCCGTAACAAATCGACAAAGGCATAGCTCGACTCGACCTTTTCGCCCGTTAGCGTGATCCCGGCGCGGCGGAGGAATAGCCGAAGAACGCCATCACGGCCGCCCCACCTGCAGGTTCACCCGATTCGTGGGCGCCCGGAAAACGCCTCCCGTGCGCCGTACCGTCCGCCGGGGCGCATGATTCGGACGTGGCGCGCCCCCGGACAGATCGTCGGACAACCGGACGTCACACGGCCTTTCCGGGATTCAGGATTCCCAACGGGTCGAACACCGCCTTGATCTGCCGCTGCAACGCCGACCCGACCGGCCCGAGCTCCTTCGCGAGCCACTCCCGCTTCAGCAGACCCACACCGTGCTCACCGGTGACGGTGCCGCCCAGGTCCAGCCCCAGCGCCATGATCTCGTCGAAGGAGGCCTTCGCCCGGGCCGTCTCGTCCGGGTCGTCCGCGTCGAAGATCACCACCGGGTGGGTGTTGCCGTCACCGGCATGGCTGACGACGCCGATGGTCAGCCGCTGCCGCGCGGCGATCTCCTCGACGCCGTCCAGCATCTCCCCCAGCCGCGACCGCGGCACCGCCACGTCGTCGATCATCGTCGTGCCGAGCCGCTCCATCGCGGGCAGCGAGAGCCGCCGCGCCTCCAGCAGCATGTCCGACTCGGCCTGGTCCTCGGCCGGCACGACCTCGCTCGCACCCGCCGCCCGGCACAGCTCGGCCACCGCCGCCAGCTCCGCCTCCTTCGCCGGACCGTCGAACGCCACCAGCAGCAGCGCCCGCGTCGACTCCGGCAGCCCCATCTTCGCCATCGCGTTCACCGCGCGGACGGTCGTCGTGTCCATCAGCTCCATCAGCGACGGCACGTGGCCCGACGCCATCACCGAACAGACCGCCGCGCTCGCCGCCGCCGTACTGGGGAACTCCGCCGCGAGCGCCAACTGCGGGGCCGGCGCGGGACGCAGCGCCACCACCGCCTCCACCACGACCGCGAGCGTGCCCTCCGACCCGACCAGCAGCCGCGTCAGGTCGTACCCGGCGACGCCCTTCGCCGTACGCCGACCGGTCGTCAGCAGTCGCCCGTCCGCCAGCACGACCTCCAGGCCCAGCACGTACTCGCTGGTCACGCCGTACTTCACGCAGCACAGGCCGCCGGCGCCCGTCCCGATGTTGCCGCCGATCGTGCAGGACTCCCAGCTCGACGGATCCGGCGGGTACGCCAGGCCGTACCCGGCCGCGGCCCGCGACAGCTCGGCGTTCACCACACCCGGCTGCACGACCGCGATCCGGTTCACCGCGTCGATCTCCAGGATGCGGTTCATCTTCACCATCGACAGCACGATGCAGCCGTCGACGGCGTTCGCCCCGCCCGACAGACCGGTCCGCGCCCCCTGCGGCACCACCGGCACCCGCAGCTCGGTCGCCGTCCGCATGACGTGCTGCACGTGCTCCACCGTCTCCGGGAAGACCACCACCGCCGCCACCCCGGCCTCGCAGAACCCCGCCATGTCGTGCGCGTACGCCGCCACGACATCCACGTCCACGGCCACCGCCGCCTCCGGGAGCCCCGCCAACAACCGGTCGACCAGATCACCCACGGCAGCCTCCAGCTCTCGCACACCCGTCCGCCCTGCACTCTGCCCCTGCCGGACGCCCGCGGCAAGGACGGTGCACAATCACCGATCACGCCGCCGCCGGACCCCGCCCCCGACCGCGTCCGCCCCCGAACGGGCCCCGGGCGGTCACTGGACGGCCGCCGGGCGCACACAGCGCGAAGGGCGGGTACCGACTTGCGTCGGTACCCGCCCTGAGCCGGGCTTTCGCCTCACCTGCGGAGGGTGTGGGATTTGAACCCACGGTGAGGGGTCACCTCACGACAGTTTTCAAGACTGTTCCCTTAGGCCGCTCGGGCAACCCTCCTGGCGGGGGTCAGCCTAACGGTTCGGGGCCTCCTCGGTGCACACCGTTTCCGGGTGGGCGTCAGCTGTCGCCCTTGCGCTCGCCGAGGGTGACGGTGGTCTTGGCGGCCTTGCCGTCACGGGTGTACTCGACCTCGACCTTCTCGCCGGGCTTGTGCGTCCAGATCTCGGAGACGAGGGTCGGGCCGCTGTCGATCGGGATGCCGCCGAGCTTGGTGATGACGTCGCCCGGCTTGAGGCCGGCCTGGTCGGCGGGACCGCCGGGCGTGACGGCCGCCTGGCCCTGGACGGCGGCGGTCTGGATCTGGGCGCCGTCACCCTTGTAGTCGTCGTTGCGGAGGACGCCGAGGATGGCGTAGACGGGCGTGCCGTCCTTGATGAGGGTCTCGGCGACCCACTTGGCCTGGTTGATCGGGATGGCGAAGCCGAGGCCGATCGAGCCGGCCCGGCCGGAGCCGCTGGTGTTGGACTGGATCGCCGAGTTGATGCCGATGACCGCGCCGGAGGCGTTGAGCAGGGGGCCGCCGGAGTTGCCGGGGTTGATCGAGGCGTCGGTCTGCAGGGCGTTCATGTAGGAGGCCTGGGCACCGGTCTCGTCACCGGAGGCGACGGGGCGGTCCTTGGCGCTGATGATGCCGGTGGTGACGGTGCCTTCGAGGCCGTACGGGGCGCCGATGGCGATGGTGGCGTCGCCGACGGCGGCCTTGTCGGAGTCGCCGAGGGGCAGCGGGTTGAGCTTGTCCTTGGGCGGGTTGTCGAGCTTGACGACGGCGACGTCGTAGCCCTGGGCCCGGCCGACGACGGACGCGTCGTACGAGGATCCGTCGGAGAACTTGACCGTGAGCTTGCCGCCGTTGGCGGCGGGGGCGACCACGTGGTTGTTGGTGAGGATGTGGCCCTCGGTGTCGAAGATGAAGCCGGTGCCGGTGCCGGACTCCTGGGAGCCGGTCGCCTTGATGGTGACGGTGCTGGGCAGCGCCTTCGCGGCGATGCCCGCCACGGAGTCGGGGGCGCGGTCGGTCACCTTGCGGCTGTCGCTGACGCTGACCGTGGTGCTGGAGTGCCCGGCGCTGCTGCCGCCGCTGTCACCGTCGGAGACGGCGACGCCGATCGCCCCGCCGGCCACGCCGGCGACGAGGGCGACGGCCGCGACGAGGGCGATGAGCCCGCCGCGCTTGCGGCGCGGGGCGGGACCGCCCGCGGAGGCGTACGGGTAACCGGGGCCGCCGGGCTCGGCCGGTCCGCCGGGAACCCCGGGGCCGCCGGTCGGGTGACCCCAGCCGCCGACGGGGTGGCCCGCGCCGAACGGGTGGTGCGCCTCGGTCGGGGCGGAGGGTGCGGCGGGCGGCGGGGTGCCGGGGGTGTCCGGCGTGCCGTACGGGTCGGTCGACGCGGTGACCGGTGCCACCGGGGCCGGGGCCGGAGCCGCCACAGGGGCGGCGTACGGGTCGGCCGCGACCGGGACGGCGTACGGGTTGGCCGCCTGCGGCTGGGGCACGACGGGCGGCGGCGCGTCGATGTAGGCGGGCGCGGCCGGGGGTGCGGCGGGCGGCGGGGCGTCCAGGTAGGCGGGCGCGGCCGGCGGCGCGGCCGGCGGCGGGGCATCGATGTAGGGGGACGGCGCGGCGGGCGCGGGCGGCGCGGCCGGGGCATCGCTCAGCTTGGCGAAGGCGAGCGTGGGCGCGGACTCGACGACCGGCGGCGCGGCGGCCGACGCGGTGTCGTGAGCCGGACCCACCGCCTGGGGCGCACCGGAGGGCTGGCCCTCCTGCGGCCCGGTGGACCCACTCGCGTGCTCGGTGCTCACGGACGACCTCCATAGCTGACAGGACCTAGAACCATAGTTTTTCGCATCACGGATTCGGTTGCCGTAAGGAGCCCCCTGAAGAACGCCTAAGAATCCTTAGGTGTCCCCGACGATCCGCCCTCCGACCTGGTCCGGAGCCCCTGCTCCGGTCCCGCGATCCGGACGACGGACCTCCGGGCCTTGGCCTCCGGGACTGCGCCGGATAGCCTGTCGTCCTATCTGAACACGCGGGAGCTTGGACCTTCCAGGCTGAGAGTGCGCCGATCGACCGGCCGGGCAGTGACCGGCCGGACCGAGGTGGCGCAGACCGCCTGAACCTGTCCGGGTAATGCCGGCGTAGGGAGTATCGGCCATGACGGCTGTTTCGCCTGCCTCCTTTTCCGATCCGGGAACCGGGCCGGAGCCCGTCGCCCCGAACGGCGCGCGTGTCGAGGCGCCGCTGGTGCTGGACACCGCGCCCCCGCGGACGCTGGACTTCCGGGCGCAGTTCGCCCTCTGGGCCAACCTCGGCGTGAGCCTGATCGGCTTCCAGAGCGCGGTCACGGTGCTGGTGGTGGGCGGCCGTGAGCTGTCCTTCGCCGCGGCCGTGACGGCGATCGTCGCGGGCACGGTCATCGGCACCTCGATGCTGGGCGTGGCGGCGCTGATCGGCGCCCGGACGGGTGCGCCGGCGATGGCGATGCTGCGCGGCCTGTTCGGCACCCGGCTCTCCTTCCTGCCGACGGTGCTCAACATCCTGCAGTGCATCGGCTGGGGCGTGTTCGAGCTGATCGTGATCGCCGGCGGCGCGCAGACGGTGGCGGGCACGCAGGGGTGGCGCTGGCTGTTCGTGCTGCTCGCCGGCGTGGTCACGACGGTGCTGACGATCTGGCCGCTCGGCGCGATCGCGGTGCTGCGCAAGTACGTGGCGGTCGCGGTCGGCGTGGCGATGGTGTACTTCACCGTCCAGCTCGGCCGGCAGGGCTTCCCGGATCCGGGCGCGGGCAACTGGCACGGTTTCCTGACGGCGACCGACGCGGTCATCGCGGTGTCGGTCTCCTTCGTGCCGCTGGCCGCCGACTACACCCGGCACGCCCGCACCGCGGCGTCGGCCTTCTGGGGCAGCTTCACCGGGTACTCGCTGGCCCAGGCCTGGTGCTACGCCCTCGGCCTGATCGCGCTGCTGCAGTCGGGCGGCGACCCGTCGAAGGTGTTCTCCTCCTTCACCGGGGTGGCCGCCGGCTGGGTGTTCCTGCTGGTGCTGGTGGTGCGCGAGACCGACCAGTCGTTCGCCAACGTGTACTCGACGGCCATGTCCGTCCACAACCTCCTGCCGCGGGTCGACCGCCGCCTACTCACCGGCGGGATCGGCGCGCTGGTGACCCTGCTGGCGCTGCGCATCCAGGAGGGCGAGTTCTACGAGACCTACGCGAACTTCCTCTACCTGATCGGCGCGGTCTTCGTGCCGCTGCTGGCGGTGCTCGCCGTGGACTACTTCTTCGGCGCCGGCCGGCAGGGCTGGAACACCGCGCAGGACGCCCCGGCCCGGCCGCTGATGCTGCTGCCGTGGGTGCTCGGCTTCGCCGCGTACCAGTTCCTGGCGCCGACGGGCATCGCGGACTGGTGGACGGACTTCTGGATGCGGCTGCGGGACGCGGTCGGCTTCACGCCGCAGTCCTGGACGTCCGCCTCGCTGTTCGGCTTCCTCGTGGCGGCGCTCGCGACCTGGGCCCTGACGGCGCTGACCGGCCGGACCTCCGGCACCGGGGCGGACGCCCGCTGACGGCCGTCCCGGCCGACCGGGCCCCGGCAGGCAGCGGCCCGAGGTGAGGCGGCGCCGGAGCTGTTCACCGCAGGTTCCCCGTGGCGGGTGCGTCCGGGCATCCCTGCCCTCGTAGGGTGTTGCCGTGGACACCCAGAGACTCCGCCGGACCGTTCCCGCGGCGCCGGGCGGCCCCGCCCCCGACCGCGGCGCCGTCGAGGTCGTCGCGCACCGCGGCTCCTCGGCGGCCCTGCCGGAGCACACCCTGGCGGCGTACCGCCGGGCGATCGACGAGGGTGCGGACGCCCTGGAGTGCGACGTCCGGCTGACGGCCGACGGGCAGCTGGTGTGCGTCCACGACCGGACGGTGCAGCGCACCTCGGACGGCCGGGGCGTGGTCTCCACGATGACGCTCGACCAGCTCGCCGCGCTGGACTTCGGCTCCTGGAAGTCGCCGGACGCACCGGAGCCGAGCCCGGTGCTGACACTGGCGCAGCTGCTGGAACTGGTCGCGGGGGCCGGGCGGCCGGTGCGGCTGGCGATCGAGACCAAGCACCCGACCCGCCGCGCGGGCCGCACGGAGGCCGAGCTCGTCCGGCTCCTCGACCACTACGGCCTGCTGCCGCGGACGGCCGAGGAGTCGCTGGTGCGGATCATGAGCTTCTCGGAGCTGGCCCTGCACCGGGTGCGCCGCGCGGTGCCGGCGGTGCCGACGGTGTACCTGCTGGAGCGCCGGTGGCCGGTGCTCGGCCGCACGCGGTCGCTGCCCGGCGGCGCCGGCATCGCCGGTCCCGGGATCGAACTGGTGCGGCGCAGTCCCGGGCTGGTCCCGGCGCTCCGCCGGGCGGGGCACCGGGTGCACGTGTGGACGGTCGACGAGCCGGCCGACGTCGACCTCTGCCTGGAGCTGGGTGTGGAGGCGCTGATCACCAACCGGCCGCGCGAGGTGCTGGCCCGGCTCGGGCGCTGAGCGGACCGTCCGACGGGGTGTCCGGTGGGGTGCCCGGGAGCGGTCGGCGGCACTCCGTCCGGCACCCCGTCCGGCACCGGCCGGGCGCGGGGCGGAGCCGGGTGTACAGGATGCGCACAACAGCGTGCGCGGGGCGGTCAATCCCCTGAACGGGGCTCAACGGACGCTCAATTCCTGTGACTTTCACAACGGACCGTAAGCAGTTTTTCGCCGGTTGAATACCGTCCGTCGCGGCGCCTCGAAATGTCCGCGCGCGATCGCCCGGGGCTCGTTTCCGACGCATTCCGGAGGGGCATCCATCCCTCGTCAGACGCTGAAGGAGGTCCCGGGGGTGGCGTTGATGGTGGCGCGTGCTGTGCCCGAGAAGGCAGGGCCGACTTCGTCGACCTTGGCGGTGCCGCACGGTCCGGCCGGTGTCGGCGCCGCGCGGCGACGGATGCGGCGGGAGCTCGGTGACCGTGCGATACCGGAGACGGTCATCGACGACGCGGTGTTGATCCTCTCCGAACTGCTGAGCAATTCCTGTCGGTACGCGCAGCCGCTCGGAAAGCTCGCGGAACTCGACGAACGGACCGTCGAGGAACGCACCGCGGAGGAGCTGGCGGACGTCCTGACATCGGCCGTCACCACCCGTGCCAGGAACGCCGGTCGGGCGGATCCGGAGGACGTCTCCGAGCCTGGGCCCGGCGGCATCCTGGTGCGCTGGTGGACCCACGCGGACGGGCTGACGGTGGAGGTGACCGACGGCGGCGCACCGACCCGGCCGCTGCCCGCCAGCCCGTCGCTGACCGCGCGCGGCGGGCGCGGTCTGAGCATCGTGGGACGCCTCTCCAGCGCGTGGGGCGTCCGCGACGCGCCCGGGGAGGTCACCGTGTGGGCGGCCCTGTCCCTGCGCGACGGCAAGAGCGGCGAGCCGGTGGCGTAGCGCGCGCCCGGCGGGCCCCGGGCGCGCGGGCGCACGGCGGCGGCCCGGAATCTCAGTAGGCTTCCGGTGCACTGTCGCCGTACCCGGGAGCCCCACCATGGCCAAGAAGGCCGCGAAGTCCTCGTCCCAGCCCAGCACCTCCACCGCCACGGGCGAGATCCCGGTCGTCGGCGCGCGGGAGAAGTGCCCCTGCGGCTCGGGCCGCCGCTACAAGGCGTGTCACGGCCGGGAGGCCGCGCACGCCGTGCAGGAACTGGTGCACCGTCCGTTCGAGGGCCTGCCGGGCGAGGCCGACTGGGTCGCGCTGCGCGAGCTGGTGCCCGCCGCGACCGTGCCGCTGACGCTGGCGGCCGGGGTGGCGGACGGCGCCGTCGGCGAGGTGCCCTCGGTGACGCTGGCGACCGTCCTGCCGCTGGCCTGGCCGGCGCTGCGGCGCGCGGACGGCTCGGTGCTGCTGGGCCTGCAGACGCAGTCGAGCTCCGGCGACCTGAGCCGCGACCTGGGCGACGCCCTGGAGCTGGCGCTCGCCACCGAGCCGGGCACTCCGGTGCCGGCCCGCCGCACCGTGCCGGGCGGCCGCCGCCTGCAGGACCTGCTCGACACCGCGGCCGGGTTCGACCCGGCGGTGCACACCGGCTTCGAGTTCTGGCTGGAGGACGCGGAGGCGGCCTCCGGCGAGGTGGCCGCCTCCCTGGAGCGGGCCAACGCCTCGGCGATCCCGACCGAGAAGGTCGCCGGCGTGGACGCCGCGTACTGGTGCGGCACCCCGGACAAGAACCACCTGCGCTGGGTGATGACGGTGCCGGAGGAGAAGCTGCTGGACGCGCTCGCGCGGCTCTCCGCCGCCGGCCTGTCCTCCCTGGGCGAGGGCACCAGGCTGGTCGGCTCGTTCCGTGCGCACGGCCTGACGGTGCCCGTGTGGGACCTCCCGGTGGAGTTCTCGGCGGACGACTGCGAGAAGCCCGCGGCGGAGTTCGCGGAACGGCTGGCGGGTGCGCTGCAGGAAAGCGCTCCCCTGAGCGCCGAGGAGCGCCGGGCCCGCGCCAACCTGGTGAACCGTCAGGTCACCCTGAACTGACGGCGATGTGACTCCCGTCACATTTCCGGCGGGAGTCCGGAGAATCCCAGGTCGGCCAGGGCCGGACAAATTGGCTCCCCGCCGGATCTTTGTTACTGTTTAAACAGTCCGGTCGCTGGTGCATCCCCCGTCGCCAGCGGCCGGATTTTTCGTTGTCCGGCGCAGCGCGTGCTCCCGGCCCGCACCTGCCGACCCGTTCGCGGCCGCACCGGCCCCGCCGGTCACGGCGATCGGCCCGCGAAGCCCCGCCGGTCACCACGCCCGGCCCTCAAAGCCTCGCCCGGCCCGCGGAGCCCCGCCCGCCCGCGTCAGTACGGCAGTCGGCTGCCGTCCGGCTCGGCCGAGCTCGCCGCGATCAGCCCCTCCAGCAGCGTGCCCACCTGAGGGAGCCACAGCCCGCCCTCCACCGGGGGCGACACCCAGTGCACCGCGCCGGCCCCGCCCTGCGAGGGCGGCAGCATCACGTACCCGCCGGGCCCGTGGTACCGCAGCGAACCGGGCACCCAGGGGCGCTCGGCCAGCAGCCCGCCGAGCTCCTCCAGCGTGAACGGCGCGACGAGCAGCGCGCAGCGGGAGGGCGTGGCCAGCACCGGGCCGACCGGCACCCCCAGCTCCGCGAAGTGCGCGAGCACCCGCACACCCGCCGCGGCGGGCAGGCTCACCGCGCAGACCGTGCGGCCCGTGGCGACGAGCAGCGGCGCCCCGGGCGCCCGGTTCTCCCACCACCACTGGACCATCCGCCCGTCGGTGGTGGCCGCGGCCAACGGGGGGTCGTGCGGATGGGCACCGGGCTGCGAACAGCGCGGGTCCTCGCAGGAGCACGGTCCGAACACCCCCCGGGCCGCACGGGCGCCGGGCACGACCGGCCATCCCCGCTCCGCCGACTCCAGCGCGGCCACGAGCAGCGCGCCCTGCTCCCGGCGGCGGCTGCCCGGCCACCGCAACTGCATCCGACGCATGGGCGCTCGTTCCTCTCCGCGACCGTGGGGTTCGGGACGGCCGGGCGGCGGGGCCGCGACCGGCGTGAGATGAGGGAGGGTCACCGGAAGGACGGCCCTGGAACGAGAATCCCCCATACGGCCGGATGGACGCGCCCCACGGGCCGTTGGTTCCACCGTACGAGTGAGTCGAACCCGGCCCGGAGGGCCGCCGGGAGGCGGAAGCATACGATCCGGACCACCGGTTGACCGAGCGTCAGCCGATGCAGACCGCGCAGGACCGCCGCGGGCCCGCTCCGGCATGCCCGCCGGCTGCCGTCACGGGCCGCGGAAGCGGGAGGCACCGACCTCGTCACGCTTCTGGACATGCCCCGATCGGCCTGTGTACAAGTGGTGGATTGCTGCCGACTAGTGAGATAGCAATCGTTTGGTCCGGCTCTCGGGGTTCCTGCGTGACACGTACCAGTATGTGGGGAGTTGCGACATGACCGACGCCCAGCCGAGCGGACTGACGGTGTCCGGCGGGGCGCCGTCCGGCCCGGCGGCACGCGGGACGGCCCAGACGGCGGGCGGGACCGCCGCGGCGGTGTGCCCCCCGGCGCCCGCGGGCGGCGTGCTGGCCCCGGCCGCACCCCTCTCCGACCTGCTCGGCACGGGGTTCCCCGGTGAGGACGACGCCGCGGGGCTGCAGGACCGTTTGGCCGGATGGCTGTCCGATTTCACGAGCCTGCACGAGCACATCGAACTCCTCGCCCGGGCCCGCGGCCTGGACGCCGCCCTCACCGCCGTGCTGGAGTCCGGGGCCGCCCTGCTCGGCGCCCGCCGCGGCCTGATCACCACCACCGCCCGCGGCGCCGGACGGCCCGTCGGCCTCGGGCTCGACCGCTGCGGCGTCGGCTGCCTGGAGACCGTCCCGGTCGAGCACGGGCCCTTCGCCGGCCTGCTCGGCCGGGCCGGCACCGGCGGCCGCCTCCTCGTCGCCGACCTCGCGGCGGACCCGTCCGTGGCGCCGCGGTTCCGCGAGGTGGCCGCCCACCTCGGCCTCGGCGCCTGCTTCGCGCTACCGCTCGGCACCGGCGACGACGGCCCGCTCGGCGCCGCCGCGTGGTTCTACGACGAACCCGCCGAACCCAGCGAGCGACGCCAGCAACTGCTGCGCCGATACTGCGAGTTCGCCGCCCCCGTACTGGCCGGCCAGCTCGCCGCCGACCGGACCAGGCGCGCCACCGACGCCCTCCGCCGCGGCCTGCTGCCCGACCGCCTCCCCGTGCTGGACGGCGTCCGGCTGGCCGCCCGCTGCGTGGCCGCCGGCCTGGAGAACGCCACCGGCAGCGACTGGTACGACGCCGTCGAACTCCCCGACGGCACCCTGGCCGTCACCGTCGGCAGCGTCTCCGGCGACGGCCCCGGCGCCGGCCCGGCCTCCGCCCCCGGCGCGGCCGCCGCCATGGGACGCATCCGGGCGGCGCTGCGCGCCTACGCCGTGCTGGAGGGCGAGGACCCGGTCTCCGTCCTCGGCGACCTCGAACTGCTCCTCAAGACCACCGAACCCGCCCGCACCGCCACCGCCGTCTACGGCTGGGTGGAGCCCGCCGAGCGCCGCATCACCCTGGCCGGCGCCGGACACTGCCCGCCCATCCTCGTGAACCGGGACGGCGCCTCCTTCGTCGAGACCTCCCTCTCGGCCCCGCTCGGCGTGCTCAGCTGCTGGGAGGCGCCCGGCGTGGAGCTCACCGCCGAGCCCGGCGACCTCCTCGTCCTCTACACCGAGGGCCTGGCCCGCCGCTGCGGTCCCACCCTGCACGCCGGGCAGTCCGCGCTGCGCCGCGCCGCGGCCGACGCCCCGCGCGACGCCCGGCTCGACCCCGACCGGCTCTGCGCCCACCTGCTGGAGGTCACCGGCGGCGCCACCACCGGCACCGACGACCTCGTGCTGCTGGCCCTCCGCTTCGGCTGACCCGGCGGCCCCGTCCGCCCGCGGGCCGGCCGGCGGGCCGCGGGCGAACGGATGCCCGACACCCGTACGGTCCGTTCGGTCCGCCCTCGTACCATGGGGGCACGGCCGCCCACGCACCTCGCGATCCGAGGTGTCCGGGGCGGCATTACGCGCAAGGAGGCGACGTACGTGACCGAGGACCGCACTCCGGCTGTGTCCGACAACCCCGAGGGCCTGGCCGCCGACGAGGAGGACGAGCCGATCAAGGGCCGCAAGAACGGCCTGTACGGCGAGATCTCCGACGAGCTCGGCACCTCGATGAAGTCGGGCTGGGCCGACACCGAGCTCCGCGGTCTGACCCCGATCGCCCAGGCCGGCCACGCCGCCGAACGCCGGGCGAAGCTCTCCGCCCGCTTCCCGGGGGAGCGGCTGGTGGTCCCGGCCGGCAACCTGCGGGCCCGCGCCAACGACACGGACTACGCCTTCCGTGCCGCCAGCGAGTACGTGCACCTCACCGGTGACCGGACCGAGGACGCCGTCCTCGTCGCCGAGCCGAACGGCACCGGCCACGACTTCTCCCTCTACCTGCGGCCCCGCTCGAACCGTGAGAACGGCGAGTTCTGGCTCGACGGCCACGGCGAGCTGTGGGTCGGCCGCCGCCACAGCCTGGAGGAGGCGCAGGCCCTGCTCGGCCTGCCCGCCCGCGACGTCCGCAAGGCCGCCGAGGAGCTCGCCGCCGCGACCGCGGTGCCCACCCGGATCGTCCGCGGCTACGACGCCGCCCTGGAGGAGGCCCTCACCGGCGTCCTCGACGCGGAGCACGACGACGAGCTGAAGGTCTTCCTCTCCGGCCTGCGCCTGGTCAAGGACGCATGGGAGATCGGCGAGCTGCGCGCCGCCTGCGACGCGACCGTCCTGGGCTTCACCGACGTCGTCCGCGAGCTCGGCCAGGCCGTCGCCACCTCGGAGCGCTGGATCGAGGGCACCTTCTGGCGCCGCGCCCGCGTCGAGGGCAACGACGTCGGCTACGGCTCCATCTGCGCCGCCGGCCCGCACGCCACCACGCTGCACTGGGTCCGCAACGACGGCGACGTCCGCCCCGGCGAGCTGCTCCTGCTCGACGCCGGCGTCGAGACGGACACCCTCTACACCGCGGACGTCACCCGCACCCTGCCGATCAACGGCCGGTTCGACGCCCTCCAGAAGAAGATCTACGAGGCGGTGTACGACGCGCAGGAGGCCGGCATCGCCGCGGTGAAGCCGGGCGGCCGCTTCCGCGACTTCCACGACGCCGCGCAGCGCGTCCTCGCCGAGCGCCTGCTCGCCTGGGGCCTGCTCGACGCGTCGGTGTACGACGTCGAGAAGGTCCTGGAGCTCGGCCTGCAGCGCCGCTGGACCCTCCACGGCACCGGCCACATGCTCGGCCTCGACGTGCACGACTGCGCGCACGCCCGCCGCGAGCAGTACGTGGACGCGGTGCTGGAGCCCGGCATGGTGCTGACGGTCGAGCCCGGCCTGTACTTCCAGCAGGACGACCTGACCGTGCCCGAGGAGTACCGCGGCATCGGCGTGCGCATCGAGGACGACATCCTCGTCACCGCCGACGGCAACGAGAACCTGTCGGCCGGCCTCCCCCGCCGCGCCGAGGACGTCGAGTCGTGGATGGCGGGCCTCGCGGGCTGACCCCGCGGCGTCCGTGGACGGCCGGGCCCCTGTCGGGGGTCCGGCCGTCCGGCGTCGGGGGCGGACCGGCACGAGGGTGCGGGCGTCACCGGCGGGTGGGACGGAGAACCGCCGGCCGCCGGTGCGCGGCGCCCCGGGTGTTCGTGTGCGGCGTGTCAGCGGCGCGCGCCGCGCCGGCCCCAGCCGGACATGCGGGTGGGCGCGGCAATGTTCTTCGCATAGGTGGTGAAAACGGACGCACGCATGGCAAGACCCCCCAAGAGATCACTGCGGGTGTGGTGATGGGCGTGTGCGACGAGGCCCGCCGGTCGGCCCTGCCGGACCGGCGTCGTTCCCCCGAACCCTCGTCGTGGCGTGCCTGCATCCTCCCGGACGGGTGCAGTGGACTCCCACTGCTTTTTCACAACCCCGCCGTGGACCGCTGCCGGCCCCTGGACACACCTACAGACTACGGCCGGACACTGACAATCCGGCCGCCCCGGGGCCCCCGCCCGGTCAGCGGACCAGGCCGAGATCGGCGGGGGTGGCGGTCTTCGGGTCGATCGGGCGGCGGCCCTCGGTGGGCCAGCCCTCCCGCACCCAGTACTCGAGGCCGCCGATCATCTCCTTGACCTCGCGGCCCAGCGCGGCGAGCTTCATCGCGCCCTTCGTGGAGCCGTTGCAGGCGGGGCCCCAGCAGTACACGACAAGGAGCCCGGCGGGCAGCGCGGCGACCCGTTCCGCGGTGATGCCGGCGATCGGCAGGCTGATCGCCCCCGGCAGGTGGGCCTTGCGGTGCGCGCCTTCGGCCCGGACGTCGACCAGGGTGAAATCCTGCTGCCCGTCCCGCAGCGCGTACCAGACGTCGGCGGGGTCGGCCTGGCAGCCGAGGCGCTCGGCGAAGAAGGCGAAGGCGCGCTCCGGGGAGGCCGCGGGGATCTCGGTGACGGGCGAGGCGGTGGTGGTCATCTGCGGTCTCCTGGCGGTGCGGGTGCGGGTGCGGGTGCGGTGCGGGTGCTGTGCGATGCGGGTGCTGCGGCGACGACTCCGATCCTCGCGGCCGGCCCTCGCCCGCGGACAGTGGCGTGGACGACTACACTCGCCAAGATCCCGCCAGCCCGGACGAGGGGAAGCAGCATGCCCGCGCAGCCGTCGAGCGGCCCGGTCTCCGTCACCGTCGGCCGCCGCCCCGACCCCGTGCACACCGTGGCCGTGTACGCCTTCGACGGCATGGCTCCGTTCGAACTCGGCGTGGTGGTCGAGGTGTTCGGCCTGCCCCGGCCCGAGCTGGGCAGTCTGCTGACCGCCCCCTGGTACACGGTCGTGGTGTGCGCCGACGAGCCCGGGACACCGCTGAACGCCGTCGGCGGTTTCGGCCTGACCGCCCGCCACGGCCTGGACGAACTCGCCGCCGCCGACACGGTGATGGTCGTCGGCGTGCCCAACGCCTTCAGCGGCGAGGTCTCCCCCGGTCTGGTCGCCGCCCTGCGGACCGCGCACCGGCGCGGCGCCCGCATCGTCTCCATCTGCTCCGGCGCGTTCGCCCTCGCCGCGGCCGGCCTGCTGGACGGGCTGGAGGCCACCACCCACTGGCGCTACGCCGAACTGCTGCAGCGCCGCCACCCGGACGTCCGGGTCAACCCGGACGTGCTGTACGTCGACAACGGTGCCGTGCTGACCAGCGCGGGAAGCGCCGCCGGCATCGACCTCTGCCTGCACCTGGTGCGGCGCGACCACGGCGCCAGGGTCGCCAACGCCGTGGCCCGCCGCTTCGTCGTACCGCCCCACCGGGACGGCGGCCAGGCGCAGTTCATCGAGGCCGCGGTGAAGCCCGTCGCCGACGAGGACGACGGCGTCGCCCGCTCCATGCAGTGGGCGCTCGACCGCCTCGCCCGGCCGCTCACCGTGCCGCTGCTGGCCCGCACGGCGCGCATGTCCGACCGCTCCTACCTGCGGCACTTCACCGCCCGCAACGGCACCAGCCCGATGCGCTGGGTCACCACCCAGCGCATCGCGGCCAGCCTGCCCCTGCTGGAGGCGGGCACCGGCACGGTCGAGGAGGTCGCCGCCGCCGTCGGCTTCGAGAGCGCGGCGACCTTCCGCCACCACTTCGGCCGCACGATGCGGACCTCACCCACGGCGTACCGCCGCACCTTCGGCCGGGGCGCGGCATAGACCGCGGCACGGCACGGATCCACCCGTTCCGCACGCGAATCACCCACCGCACAATGGGGCGCCACATTTCCCCGCACGGATTTCCGGGGTCCGATCCGCAGGCCGGACGGCCCGTCGAATTCATCGCACAGCTGATCGACGACGACGGTAGACTGCCCCGGTCCCGACACCCGGCAGATCGCGGCGCTTTTCGGGCGTACCGTCAACAATGCTTTCCCTAGGGGTAATTGTGAATAACCGGCGCCTTCGGCATGCCACCACCGGCCTCGCCGCCGCCGCAGCCGTCGCGCTCTGCGGCGCCGTGACCGGTACCCCGGCGCAGGCGGTCACGGGCGGATCCACCGGCACCGTGAAGACCGCGGCCGAATTCCAGCTCACCATCGCCACGGAGGTCGACCCGCAGCTGACGGTCCGGAACGCGGACGGCACGTGGACGGCGTGGCGCAGTGTCCCCGACATGTACTACCTCCCCTCGGCCACCACGTCCGTGACCCAGGTCGAGGCCGGAGGCCGGACCTTCCTGGCCGCGATGGGTTCGGCGATCCAGTTCCTGATCCGGGACACCGACGGGACCTGGAACTCGCCGACCGACCTCACCGCTCCCATCGCGGACGAGGTACCGATCCTGCACTCCGGCAACACCCCGCCGACCGCCCGTCTGACCAGGCTGATGGGCTCGGCGTTCGTCGACAACGAGTTCCACCTCTTCGCCCGCACCGCCGCCGGCTCCCTCCACGAGGCCGTCCGGCACGGCGACGGCACGTGGGGCACCTGGCAGGACGTGTCGGTGCCCGGCGTCCTCCCCGGCCGGATCACCGAGCTCTCGGCGGTGACCCTGACCGGCGGTGACCTCCAGCTGCTCGCCGTCGCCGGCGGCAAGCTGTGGCACACCGCCCGCGCGGCCTCGGCCTCCGCCTTCTCGGCGTGGTCGGACGTCTTCGCCGGTTCGTCCGGCCCCGGCACCGCCCAGCACGTCTCGGCCGCCGAGGTGAAGGGCGAGCTCCAGGCCGTGGTCACCACCGGCAACGGCACCGGTGTGTACCACGCCGTCCGCCGCACGACCGGCGCGTGGACGGTCTTCGGCGACGTCGAGGCGGCCACCCGGACCCCGCTCGGCACGGTGACCGGCGTGGCCGTCGGCGGCAGCAACCAGTACACCGACGGCGACGTGCTGCAGGTCGCCGTCCTCGACAGCAACGGCAAGCTGTTCCACACGCTCCGCAACGCGAACGGCACCTGGACGAAGTTCGGCAGCGTGGACGCCGCCACCGGCGCCCACTTCGGCACCGCCTCCGCGGTCCTGGCCTCGGCCCGGTGAGCCCGGCCGGGCCGTGGCCCGGACCCGGCCGGGGCGGCACCGGCGCGTAGAGCGGGCACCGGTACCGGCACCGGAGGGCCCCCGCTCCCTGCGGCCGGTGCCGGCGCCCGCCGACGGAGCCGTCCCCGGTGCCCGCTACGCGCCGTGGCGCTCGGCGTTGGCGACGATGGCGTCGTGGAGCCACCGGGCCAGGCCGGGGGCGAGCCGGTCGTAGGCGGCGGTGAAGCGCGGGTCGGCGACGTACATCTCGGCGAGCCCGCGGTGGATGGCGTGGTGGCACGTGTAGAAGTGCCCGGTGATGTGCCCGCGGTGCTCCTCGGCGAGCGCCGCGGCCTGCTCCGAGTCGGCCGGCACACCGGCCGTGAACGCCTCGGCGAGGCGGGAGTCGAGGGCGTCCGCCGCGTCCCTGATGCGCTGCCAGTCGTCCTTCGTGTAGCCGCCGGTGCGGCGCTGCGACTCCTTCCAGGGATCGGTGCCGCCCCAGCGTTCCCCGGCCTCGCCCTCCCAGCTCTCCCGGTAGTCGCTCCCGAACACCTCGAACTTCTCCTCGGGTGTCAGCCGAATGCCCATCTTCTGTGCCTCCATGGCTCGTTCGACGGCCGCGGCGAGTTCCTGGAGCCGGCCGATCCGCTCCCCGAGGAGCCGGCGCTGGCGGCGCAGGTGCTCGTCCGGCGAGAGGGTGGGGTCGTCCAGGATCGCCGCGATCTCTTCGAGGGGGAAGCCGAGTTCGCGGTAGAACAGGATCCGCCGCAGCCGGTCGAGGTCCGCGTCCTCGTACCGGCGGTAGCCGGCGGGGGTGCGGCCGCCCGGCGAGAGCAGGCCGATCGTGTCGTAGTGGTGCAGGGTGCGTACGGTGACGCCGGCCAGCCCGGCCACCTGGCCCACGGTGCGTCCGCTCATCGGGTCGTTCCCTCCTCGTGGCCTCCAGCGTCGGGCCTCACGGTGCGTGAGGGTCAAGCGCGGTCCCGTGCGAGCTCCGACCGGACGGTGCCGCGGGCGGGCCGGGGCCGGGTGCACCGGACGATTGTCGCCGCACGGCGGGCCGGACACGATGGCGGCATGACGACGGGGGGTCGCGAACCCGGCACCGACCGCGGCGCGGTCGCCGAGCGACACGTACGCGGGGATCGCGCCGGGGCCGGTGCCGGGGTTCGTGGTGGCGCGGACGGCGGGCGCGGTGCCGGGTCCGGCCCTGGGCGGGCTGCTCCTCGGGGTGCCGGGGGCGGGTCAGGTGGCCAGGAAGGACTTCGCGCGCAGCAGGGCGGACTCGTCGGCGAGCACGTCGCCGGGCCGGTTGCCGCTGCCGAGCAGCACGCCGCCCCAGCGCATCCCGAGGTAGTCGGCGGAGCGGCGCAGGGTGCCGGTGAGCGGGTCGGCGTCGGAGGGGTCGCTGCCGGCGTAGGCGGTGACGCCGTAGAGGGTGCGGCCCGCCATGCGGGACGTGAAGTCGGTGCCGGGCACGCGCATCCAGGCGGACCAGTGGTCGAGGTAGAGCTTCACCGGTGCGCTGACGCTGTACCAGTACAGCGGGGAGACGATGACGAGGTCGGTGGCGTCGAGGGTGGCGTCGAGCAGGGTGCGGGCGTGGCCGGTCGGCTCGGGGTAGATCCCGTCGCCGTCGTGGCGGCGGTCGGTGAAGGGCGGGAGTCCGTCGAGGCCGAGCCAGCGCTGCTCCGCTCCCGCGGGGAGGTGTTCGGCGGCGCGGCGGGCGAGGAGTTCGGCGTTGCCGCCGGGGCGGGTCGAGCCGAGCAGGAAGAGGTGGCGGCGCTGGGCCTGGTCGGCCATGGGGGGCTCCGGTGGTTGCGGCGGGCGTGGCCGGGGCGGTGTCCGGCGTACGCGTGCAACAACGGTCCGCGGTGCGGTTCTTCCCCTCGGCCGGGCCGGTCAGTCCGAGATGCCGCCCTGGGCGTTGACCTGGTCGATGCGGATGCGGACGAGGAGTTCGCCGGGGACGCCGTTGCGGGCGCCGAACTCCTCGGCGCGGTGCTCGCCCATGTAGCGGGCGGCGATGCGCGTGGCCCAGTGCCGGAGTTCGGCCGGGTCCTCGGAGAGGGTGGCGGTGCCCTGCACCAGGACGAAGGAGAAGGGCGGGCGCTCGTCGTCGACGCAGAGCATGACGCGGGGGTCGCGGGCGAGGGTGCGGCCCTTGACGGTGTCCTTGCCGGTGTTGAGCACGATGTCGCCGCCGTCCACCAGGAACCAGACCGGCGCGACGTGCGGGCGGCCGTCGGCGCGGGTGGTGGCGAGCTTGGCGGTGCGGGTGCCGTGGCTGAGGAAGGAGCGCCACTCGGGCTCGGTCATCCGGGTCATGCGGTCCATCCTCGCGTCGGGGGGCGGCCGGTCCGGTGCGCCGCGCCGGGGCCGGTGGCGCGGTCAGCGCCGGCGGGCGGCCCGCAGGAGCACGGCGAACCCGGCTGCGGTCAGGAGCAGACCGGCCGCGGTGACGACCAGGAGCGCCGCGGGGGACGCCCCGAGCAGCCGGGCGCAGGCGTTGACGGCGCCGCAGGCCCAGATCAGCAGGAGCCCGGCGGCGAGCGGCCGGCGGGCGGCAGGGCGGTCGCGCCACCGCGGCGGGGTCCAGCCCGCGAGCAGCGCGACGGGGACCGGCAGCATGACGGCGGAGTACGCGAGGAAGAAGACGGCCTGGGTGCTCACCGCTGCACGTCTCCCTGCGGGCGGCCGGTGGCGGACCGCACGGAGTCGTCGAACGGAGCGGGCGCGGGGCGGGTACGGTCCACGGGGGCCTCCGGGGCAGGGTCGGGCAACTCGCCGACCAGACTTCCCGGCACACCGTGGGTGAGCGTACCCGCCCGGGGGCGGTGGGGGAACACCGGTCCGGGGAGGGCCGGTGACCGTGTGTCAGGCCGCGGGGCCGGAGGGGAGGACGTCGGCGAGTTCGCGGAGGAGGCGGGCCTTGGCGCGGGCGCCGACCATGGTCTTCACCGGCTCGCCGCCGCGGAAGACCACGAGGGTCGGCATGGAGAGCACGCCGTAGCGGGCCTGGGTCTCCGGGTTGGTGTCGACGTCGACCTGGACGATGCGGATCCGTCCGGCCTCCTCGCGGGCGACGTCGGCGAGCACCGGGGCGAGCATGCGGCAGGGCGGGCACCAGTCGGCGGTGAACTCGACCAGGACGGGCCCGTCGGCGGCGAGCACCTCGGCGGCGAAGGTCGCGTCGGTGACCTCGGCGACCCCTTCGATCTGTGCGACGGCCATGCTGTCTCCTCAGGTGTGGTGGCGGGTGGCGGGGTGCGGGGCGAGCTCGCAGCGTGGTTCGGGGCCGCCGGGGAGGTCGGCGCCGGCTTCGAGTTCGGCGCGGGCGAGCTGGGCGGCGACCTCGTCGCGGACGGCGGCGAGGCGGGCGACGACGTCGTCGAGCTCGGCGAGCTTGGCGCGGTAGACGTCGAGCGAGGCGGGGCAGGTGTCGCCGGCCGGGTGTCCGGCCTGCAGGCACTCGACGAACGGCCTGGTCTCCTCCAGTTCGAAGCCGAAGTCCTGGAGGGTCCGGATCTGCCGGAGCAGCCGGAGGTCCTCCTCGTCGTACTCCCGGTAGCCGTTGCCGTTGCGCCGGGCGGGCAGCAGCCCGCGCGATTCGTAGTACCGCAGTGCCCGTGTGGTGGTGCCCGCCCGCCGGGCCAGTTCGCCGATCCGCATGCCTCCGACGGTAGACCTTGCCGCGGACGTCAACGCCAGCCCGGCGCCGGGAGGGCCGGGAACGGGCAGGGGGCGGGCCGGGCGAGCGGGCTGCCGGCCGGCAGGACGTACGTGATCAGCAGGACGACGGGCTCGGTGCCGAGGTTGCTGCCGAGGTGCACGCGGTGCGGGCCGGCGGGTTCGACGAAGGCGCTGCCCGCGGCCTGGGTGAGCCGGGTGCGGTCGTGGAGGGTGCGGGTGAGGGTGCCGGAGCGCACCACGACGATCAGGGGGCCGGGGTGGTAGTGCCAGTCCGTGGAGGCGCCGGGGGCGAGGGTGATCTCCTGGACGGTCACCTCGGCGCGGCCGCCGACGCGGGCGGTGATGCCGGTGTCGCAGGTGCCGGCGGCGAGCAGGGTGGCGGTGATCCCGCAGGGTGCCGCGGGCCGGTCGCCGGTCGGTGTGCTGGTCACCGGTCCCCCCGGACGGTCGACTCCTGTGGATCCGTCAGATTATCCGACTCGTTCGGGGGCGTCCGGCGGTCCGGCGGGGAGGCCGTACGGTCCGCGGGGGCGGTGGTCAGCCCGCGGAGGCGGCGGCGTCGAGCGCCGTCGTGACGCGGCCGAGCAGCTGCTGCAGGCCGGTGAGCTCCTCCACCGACACCCCGGAGGCGGCGAGGATGCGCCGCGGCACGTCGGCGGCGCGCTCGCGCAGGGCGGCGCCGTCGGCGGTGAGCCGGACGGTGACGGAACGCTCGTCCTCGGTGCTGCGCTCTCGGCGCACCCGGCCGGCCGCCTCCAGCCGCTTGACCAGCGGGGAGAGGGTGCCGGAGTCGAGGCGCAGCCGCTCGCCGATCTGCTTGACGGGCAGGTCGCCGTGCTCCCAGAGCACGAGCATCACCAGGTACTGCGGGTAGGTCAGGTCGAGGTCCTTCAGGACGACCCGGTAGACGCCGTTGAAGGCGCGGGACGCGGCGTGCAGCGAGAAGCAGATCTGGTGGTCGAGGCGGAGCAGCTGCCCGTCCGGCACCGGGAGCGGTGTGGTCATGGCTCCAGGATAGCCGCGCCGCGGGCATGTGAGTTGTGCACAATTGAATTGCGTGCTCTACTGATGGGGACGGGCGGCCCGGTACTCCGGCCGCCGACCGACTCCGAGCAAGGGACGGGTTCACCATGGACGCGCTGTACACCGCTGTCGCCACCGCCAACGGCCGCGAGGGCCGGGCCGTCAGCTCCGACGGGCAGATCGACCTGCCGCTGGCCATGCCGCCCGCGCTCGGCGGCAACGGGCAGGGCACCAACCCCGAGCAGCTCTTCGCGGCCGGCTACGCGGCGTGCTTCGCCAGCGCCCTGGGCCTGGTCGGCCGGCAGGCCGGGGTCGACACCAGCGAGGTCTCGGTGACGGCCGAGGTCAACATCGGCAAGGACGGCGCCGGCTTCGGCCTCTCCGTCGTGCTGCGCGTCGAGGTGCCCGACGCCCTCTCCGGCGAGACCGGCCGGCTGCTGGTCAAGCAGGCGCACGAGGTGTGCCCCTACTCGAAGGCCACCCGCGGCAACATCCCGGTGGAGCTCGTCGTCGAGTGACCCTCCGGGGCGCCGCACCGGCGGACGGCCGGGGCGCAGTGCGCGCCCCGGCCGTCCGCCGTTCCGTCGTTCCGTCGTGCGCGGGCCACCGCCCGCCGCCCGCCGCCTACAGCGCGGCGCGGATCCAGCCGTCGACCACGGCGGTCAGGTCCTGCTGCGCCGCCGCGTGCTCCAGGCGGTAGGTGCGCACCGCGTCACCGCTGCTCAGGAAGCCGCGCTTGTCGAACTCCAGCACCACCTCGACGCCGTACGCGTCGGCGACGAAGGTCACCTCGATCTCGTTGCAGCGGTGCGCGTACTGCGGCGCCGCCTTGAACTCGATCTCCTGGTAGAAGGGCAGCGTCTGCCGGGTGCCGCGGATGTGCCCGGCCTCCAGGTCGGCCCGGGAGAAGCGGAAGCCGAGGGCCAGCAGCCCGTCGAGGACCCGCTGCTGCACGGGCAGCGCCTCCACCGCGAGCGGGTCGACGTCGCCCTTGTCGAGCTGGCCCGCGATGTCGACCTCGGTCCGCACGCCGAGCACCATGCCGGAGAGGTGCTGCCCGCCGATCGCGGTCGCCGGGGTCTCGAACGGCACCGGGAACGAGAACGGCACCGCGAGGTTCTGGCCCGCCGCGAGCCGCAGCGGCCCGCTGACCACCGCGGACGCGAAGGTGCGGTCGGTGTGGCCCTCGTGGTCCTCGTACTCGACCTCGACACGGGCGATCAGGCTGAGCGTGATGCCGTTGATCTCGGCCTCGCGCTCACCGCCGACCAGGTTGACCTGGCCGAAGACCGAGCCGCCGGGGCGGACGGTCGGCGTGGACAGCACCGTGTCCACGGTGGGTCCGCCGACGCCGAGAGCGCCGAGAAGCCGCTTGAACACCATCGGATGCACTCCTTGGGAGTCACGGGGGTGAGGCCGCTCGATCGTACTTCGCCCCTCCGCGGCCCCCGGGGCCCAGGGCCGCCCCCGGCCCGGCGGGCCTACAGCGGCGTGACGGCCTTCAGGACCAGCAGCAACGCCGTCGCCGCGTTCAGCGCGGACAGCGCCGAGGCCGCCGTGCCCGCCGCCGCGAGCATCGCCGCCCGGCCGGCCGGGCTGTGCGCGGGCGGCCAGGACCGTCCCGGCGGCACCGGGCCTAGCAGCGCCGCCACCCGCCGCGGCACCGGGCCGGGGGCCGGGCCGGCGAACGCGGGGAGGTCCGGCCCCGCGGCGCCGCGGCTCACCAGCGCCGCCCTGGCCACCGCCCGCGCCGCCACCCGGCGGTCGCCCACCGCACCGGCGGCCTCCTCGTCGGCCCACCGCTCCGCGCCGTACGCCACCGCCCGGTGCAGCGGCCGCAGGAACGGGTTGACGCAGCCCGCCAGCCGGGTCGCCAGCAGGTAGCGGTGGTGCCGGTGCGCCAGGTGCGCCCGCTCGTGGGCCAGCAGCGCGGCCCGCTCGTCGCCGGTCAGGTGCGCCAGCATGCCGGAGGAGACGACGACGCGGCCCGGCCCGCCCGGCAGCGCGTACGCGTACGGCAGTGCGTCGGGCAGCACCGCGACGCCGTCGCCGGACGGCAGCCCGCCGACCGCCCGGTGGGCCCGGGCGCGCACCCGCACGTGGCGCACCAGCGTGCGGACGACCGCGGCGGCCACCGCCGCGAGCATCACGGCGGCGCAGGCGTCCGTCTCCACGGGGAAGGGCACCAGGTCGCGCACCTCGGGGCCGGACCAGCCGTCCGGCAGCGGGTTGCCCGGGATCCGGGCGGTGCCGAGCACGCCGAGCAGGCCGAGGCAGAGGGCGCTGCAGCCCGCCATGGCGAGGCCGAAGCCGGTGAGCAGCCGGGTCGCGGCGCGCGGGTGCAGGTGCTGCTCGGCGAGCCGGGCGATCGGCAGCACGGTCAGCGGCAGGACGAGCGGGAGGAAGACGAAGACGCCCATCGCCCGGCCTCAGCCCTCACGGCCGTCCGGCGCGGCGGCCCCGGCCGCCGGACGACCGGTCTCCGGGTGCCCGGCGTCGGGGTGCCCGGCGTCGGGATGCCCGGCGTCGGCGTGCCCGGCGTCGGGATGCCCGGCGTCGGGATGCCCGGCGGGCGCGGCCGGGACGGCGTCGAGCAGCGCGCGCAGCAGCAGTTCGTCGTGCGGGAGGAGGGCGGTGACGAAGCTCGCCAGCACCGCGTCCCGGTCGCGTTCGCCGTCCAGCAGGCGGCGCATGCGCAGGGCTGCCAGCCCGGCGGCGTCCGAGGCGGCGAGCCAGAGGTAGGAGCGGCCGGAACGCGTCCGCGAGACCGCGTTCTTGGCGTGCAGCCGGGAGAGGATGGTGACCACGGTGGTGTAGGCGAGGACGCCGTCGAGGTGCTCCTGCACCCAGCCGGCGGTGGCCGGCCCGGGGGCCTGCCGCAGGACGGCCAGCACCTGGGCCTCCAGCTCGCCCTGGCCGCGGCGGCGGGCCCGGAAGCCCCCGCCGGGGGCGGGTCGTTCGTGGGCCATGGCGGCGCCTTCCTGTCCGTGCGGGCGAGGGCGGCGCCCTCCCGGCGGCCCGTCCGCCGGGGCGGGCGGTGCGCGGGTCATCCTACTGAGCGGGCCTCCGGCGGGAGGCCGGGCCGATGCGCCGTCAGGGTCCGTTCCGGGCAGCGCCGCCAGCTCTACAGTGCTGTAGATTCATGGCTCACAGTGATCGAAGCCGGCCGGGCGTACGGGCCCGGCGCGCGCCTCCGGGAGGGAAAACCATGGGAGTCTCGCTGGCCAAGGGCGGCAACGTCTCGCTGAGCAAGGAGGCCCCGGGCCTGACCGCGGTCATCGTCGGTCTCGGCTGGGACGTCCGCGCCACCACCGGAGCCGACTTCGACCTCGACGCCAGCGCCCTGCTGTGCGACGCCGGCGGCCGGGTGGTCTCCGACGAGCACTTCGTCTTCTACAACAACCTCACCAGCCCGGACGGTTCGGTCGAGCACAGCGGTGACAACCTCACCGGCGGCGGCGACGGGGACGACGAGCAGATCAAGGTCGACCTCGCCACCGTGCCGCCGACGATCACCAACGTCGTCTTCCCGGTGTCGATCTACGACGCCGACAACCGCCAGCAGAACTTCGGCCAGGTCCGCAACGCCTTCATCCGCGTCGTCGACCAGGCCACCGGCCGCGAGGTCGCCCGCTACGACCTCACGGAGGACGCGTCCAACGAGACCGCGATGGTCTTCGGCGAGCTCTACCGGCACGGCGCCGACTGGAAGTTCCGCGCCATCGGCCAGGGCTACGCCTCCGGGCTGCGCGGCATCGCCCTCGACTACGGCGTCAACGTCTGACCGCTAGAGGTCCAGCCGGTAGTGGCAGGTGCGGTGCGTCGGACGGTAGCCCAGGGCCTCGTTGACGCGCCGCATCGGCACGTTGTGCTCCGCGGTGTCGGTCAGCAGACCGGCCAGTGCGGGGTGGCGGCGCCGCACGGCCCGGATCTGCTCCGCCTTCATCCACCCGGCCAGGCCGCGGCCCCGGTGCCCGGGCAGCACGCCGGTGCCGTAGTGCTGGGCGTCCCCGGTGCCGTCCCCGGGCACGACCAGCTCGGTGAAGGCGACCATCCCGCCGCCCTCCCCGGCCGGGCCGTCCGCCAGGACCGCCGTGGTGGTGAGGAGGTCGCCGCGCGCCGCGACGGCCGCCGCGGCGGACCGCAGCCGGTCCGCGTCCCACCGGACGGCGCCGAAGCCGGTGTCCCCCACCGGCATGTCGTCCATCGCCGGGCGGGCCGCGACGTACCGGTCGAGCAGGTCGTCAGGCACCGTGCCGTCCCACGAGACCAGCCGGTAGCCGGGGTGCGGCCGCTCCGCGAGAACGGTCAGGGCGGCCTCGTCGGCCTCCGCCAGCGGGAGCCGGGCGGCCGCCAGCACCAGCACGCGGCGCAGCCCCCGCGCGGCGAGGAACGCCTCGCCGGGCCCGCCCTCGTCCGCCCCGGCGAGCAGGACGCTCCGGTCCGCCGCCCGGGCCGCGGCCGCCGCCGCGTCCAGCAGGAGGCCGCCGGTGCCGCGGCGCCGCTCGGCCGGGTGGACGGTCAGCTCCAGCTCGGCCAGGTGCCAGCGGTCGTCCCGGTCGGACGTCCGCAGGTGCGCCGAGCCGACCGGCACGCCGTCCTCCTCGGCCAGCCACACCTCGCGGCGGGCGCCGGGGGCGGCGGCGGGATCGGTCAGGGCGGTGAGGCGGATCGGCACGGGGGCTCCAGGCTGAGGCGGTGGACGGCCCGGTGACCGTAGGCGGCGCCGGTGCCGGCCGCAACCGGTTTGCGCAGGACCGCCCCGCGGCCGGGCTCAGCCCGCGGCGGCCACCGCCTCCACCGGGCGCCGGGCGGAGCCGGTCGTCACCACCAGCACGGCGGCGAGCAGCACCAGGTTCTTCACCACGAACTCGCCCACCAGGGTGAGCATCAGCGGGTTGCCCCCGGCGAAGGCGGTGCCGGGCATCAGCACGAGCACGCCGAAGGTGCCGCACAGGTGCGCGCCGAGCACGGGCAGCGCGAGCACCAGCACGCGGCCGGTCAGCAGCCAGAGGCCGAGCGCGACCTCGAACCAGCCCAGCGCGGGCACGATCCAGCCGCCGGGGTGGCCGGGCACGGTGCCCGTCACCAGCACGGCGGCGGGGCTGCGCTCCATCACCTTCAGCACGCCGAACCAGACGTAGAGCAGGCCGAGGCCGGCCCTGAGCAGGGTGAGGCCCCACCGGTGCAGGCCGGGAAGCAGGCGGTCGGTACGGGACTCCGGTGCGGGCACGGTGGCGGGCAGCGGGCGGAAATCGGGGATCACGGTCACGGCGGCGTCCCTCCAGAACACGGCTGACGGTGGTGCGGGGCAGGCTGCGGCCGCCGGGGCCCGCAGCGGGACGGCGGCGCACGCGGACGGCGGCGCAGGGTGCCGCCGGGCAGCACGGGTGCGGCACACGGCGTGCGGCGGGTGACGGCGGGCACGTTGACGGACGAGCGGACGTACGGACGGGCGGGTCGGGCGCGAAGCGGAGCGGAGCGGAGCGGTCCGCGGGACGGTCAGGTGCCGTCCTGGCGGATCCCCGCCGGCCGGTGCAGGCTGCGCAGACTGCGGACGGTCTCCGGCCGGTCCTCGCGCGGTCCGCCGGTACGGCCTGCGGTGTCGCGGCCGGTGGTGTCGCGGCCGGCGAGCTCCCGGCGCAGCAGCTCCCGGTAGGACGTCCGGTAGGCCTGGGCGGCGATCCGGTTGCCCGCCGCCAGGTAGGCGGCGACGAGCGTCTCGTGGGCGCTCTCGCGCAGGTTGTCGGCCTGGATCGCGACGAGCGCCGCGTCGACGGCGGCCCCCACCCATCCGGCCTGGACCAGCCGGAAGGAGAGCGCCTCCAGGGTGTGCAGGCGCTGTTCGCGCCAGCGGAGGCGGTGGTGGTCGAGCCAGTCCTCCTCCCAGTCGGGCAGCAGGTCGTGGCCGAAGTCGCAGCCCGCGGCCCGGCCGAGCTCCTCGGCGTCCAGGGGGAGCGCGAGGTTGAGCACCCGGGCCGCCGTGTCGCGCAGCGGGGTGAGGTCGGTGGAGACCTCCGGGGCGAGCCTGAGGCGTTCCCGGCCTTCGTGGAGCAGGTCGGTGCGGCTGCCCGGCAGGCGGTGCAGGGCGGTGCGCAGGGCGGCACCGGCGCGGCCCTGGTCGAGGCCGGGCCAGAGCACGGCGGCGGCCCTGGTGCGGGTGAGGCCGCCGGGTTCGACGGCCAGCAGGGCCAGCAGGCGGCGGGCGCCGATGCCCGGTTGCACCTCCTCGCCGTCGATCTGCAGGGCGAAGCTGCCGAGCAGGTCGAGCCGTACCCCGGTGCCGGTGCGGCCGGCGGGGCACGGACGGTGCCCGTCGGTGCCGTCGGCGGCGCGCAGGGCGCGTGGTCGTTGTGGTGCGCGGTCGGCGACGGCGCTCCGGCGCGCCGGGCCCGCGGTGGCGACGGCTCGCATGCCGACGCCTCCTGGCAGTGCTTGGATCATGGCTTGCCCCCGTGTCCTTCACCTGCTTTCCACGCTAACGACCGGATGTCCACGGCTGCGAGCGCCATCGCCGCATTGCATGGGAGCCATAGAAGAAGCCGATCGGCCGGGTGGTCCGGCCCGATCGCGTGAGCAGCGTCGATTCCGGCCCGAACAAATGTTTGACGAGTGCACGGCCACTCTCGCGCAACACGGTGCAATGCTGCTGCAACGTGCATGCCACGAGCCGTCACATACCTTCCGCGAAAAGCCGCTTCCCCGCTTCCGGCCCGTACGCGAGAAGGACGACGCACCGATGACTCAGCCCGTATCCCCCTCCCGCACCACCCGCCGCCGGGTCATCGCCGCCGGCCTCGGCGCCGCGGGCGCACTCGCCCTTCCCGCGACCGGGCTGCTGCCCGCCACCGGCGCCTGGGCCGCGGAGACCCGCACCGGCCGCCGCGCGCCCGGCACCCACCAGGTCAGCGTCGTGGTCCGCTGGAACCAGGCCGTGATGGACGCGATCCTCGCGGAGTACAAGATCGCCGGCACGGTCTTCGGCCCGGCCACCGTCAACGCCCGCGCCCTGGCGGTCGTCCACAACGCCGTCTTCGACGCCTGGGCCTGCTACGACGCCCGCGCCGCCGGCACCCGCTTCGGCGGCGCGCTGCGCCGGCCGCGCCGCGAGCGCACCCTCGCCAACAAGAACGAGGCGATCAGCTACGCCGCGCACACCGCGATGCGCGACCTCTTCCCGAACCAGGCCCCCGCCGCCGACTCCTTCCTCCGCAGCCTCGGCTACGAGCCCGACGCGGCCGCGGGCCCCGACACCCCCGCCGGCATCGGCCGCCGCACCGCGCAGGCCGTGCTCGACTTCCGCCACCAGGACGGCGCCAACCAGCTCGGCACGCCCGCCTACAGCGACACCACCGGCTACGTCGCCCGCAACCAGCCGCAGGCGGTCGCCGCGTTCGACCCGGCGCTGGTCACCGCGCCCGAGCACTGGCTGCCGATGATCGTCAACGGCAGGACCCAGAAGTTCCTCACCCCGCAGATGGCCGTGATGACGCCGTTCGCGCTGACCCGGCCCGACCAGTTCTCCGTGCCCGCGCCGCCCGCCTACCCGTCGACCCGGCTCTCGGACGCCATCGAGGAACTGCTGGAGATCAGCGAGAACCTCACCGACGAGCGCAAGGCCATCGCGGAGTTCTGGCTCAACGCGGACGTCACCCCGCCCGGCGCCCAGCAGCTGTGGGGCCGCTTCGTCTCCGCCCGCGACTGCTACGGCGTCGACGAGGACGCGCCGCTCTTCTTCGGCCTCAACATGGCCGAGTGCGACGCCGCGATCGGCTCCTGGGCGATCAAGCGGCAGTTCGACTTCGCCCGGCCGTCCACCCTGATCCCCTACGACCGGCGCGGCCAGCAGATCCGCTCCTGGGGCGGGCCCGGCCAGGGCACCGTCACCATGGACGGTCTCCACTGGCGCGCCTACGTGCCGGTGCCGCCGTTCCCGGCGACCGTCTCCGGCCACTCCACCTTCTCCGGCGCGGCCGCCGAGTTCCTGCGCCGCTTCACCGGCACCGACTCCTTCGGCGACTCGTACCTCTTCAAGGCCGGCACCTCCACCATCGAGCCCGGCCTCACCCCCGCCGTGGACGTCACGCTGACCTGGCCGACCTTCACCGCCGCCGCCGAGCAGGCCGGCATCTCCCGCCTCTACGGCGGCATGCACTGGAGCTTCGACAACGGCCCCGGGCTGGAGATGGGCCACAAGATCGGCCGCGTCGTCCACCGGAAGGCCGAGGACCTCCTCCACGGCTCGCACGCCTGACTCCGCCACCACGGGAGCTGACCGACCATGACGAACCAGACCACCAACCGGCCGGCCGCCGCACCCGCCCCGGCCGCCCGGCCCGGCGGCGGCCGCGCCCCGGCCTTCGCCGGCACCCGCGCCACCGTGGCCGGCACGCTGACCACCATCGTGTCGCTGCTGGTGCTGGCCGGGCTCGGCAAGGCCACCGGCTCGCTGCTGCTGATCGCGCCGCTGGCCGCCACCGCGATGATCATCTGCGCCAGCCCGGCCCTGCCGCCCGCCCAGCCCCGCGGAGTGCTGCTCGGCCAGCTCGGCTCGGCCCTGATCGGCTACGCGGCGGCCGCCGTCGCCGGCCGCTCGCTGTGGACGGCGGCCGTCGCCGCAGGCCTCTCCGTCGGACTGATGGGCCTGCTCCGGGCCGTGCACGCGCCCGCCGCCGCCACCGCGGTGCTGGTCGTCGTGCAGCACCCGGCGCCCGTCCGCTTCCTGCTGCTGCTCGCCGCAGGCAGCGTCCTGCTGATCCTCGTCGGCCTCGCGGCCTCGCGGATCGGCGCGATCGGCAAGTACCCCACCTACTGGTGGTGACCGCACCCGCGGCGGGCCTGCCCGGCCCGCCGCGGGGCGACGGCCCACCGCACCGACCGGCCACGCCGGACCCACCCGAGACAGCTGAGACACCGACAGGAAAGGAGAACCGATGGACCGGCACAGCATCCTGGTCGACTGCGACTGGGTCAGGGCCCACGGCTCCGACGAGGGCGTCGTCATCGTCGAGATCACCGACGGCGGCGCCAACCCCGCCGGCCGCATACCCGGCGCGGTGAGCCTCGACTGGACCACCGACCTCCAGGACCGCGTCCGCCGTGACCTCGTCGGCCCGGAGGCGTTCGCCGCGCTGCTCGGCCGCCACGGCATCGGCCCGGACGACACCGTCGTCCTCTACAGCGGAAACAGCAACTGGTGGGCCGCCGCAGGCTTCTGGCAGTTCCGCCTGCACGGCCACCGCGAGCTGCGCCTGCTCGACGGCGGCCGGGCCCGGTGGGAGGCGCTCGGCGGCGACCTGACCGTCGAGGCACCCACCCGCGCCCCCGCCGAGTACCCCGTGCGGCCCGCCGACGAGGCGCTGCGCGCACGCCGCGACACCGTCATCGGCGGCATCGGGGCGATCAACCTCGTCGACTGCCGCTCGCTGGAGGAGTACCTCGGCGAACGCACCGCGCCGCCCGGCGTGCCGGACGACCAGGGCGTGCGCCCCGGCCACGCGGAGTCCGCGCAGCACATCCCGTGGAGCGCCACCGTCCGCCCGGACGGCACCTTCCGTGACCGGGAGGAGCTGGAGGCGCTCTACTCGCAGCTCGACGAGGCCGCGCCCACCGTCGTCTACTGCCGCATCGGCTGGCGCTCCGCGCACAGCTGGTTCGTGCTGCACGAGCTGCTCGGCCGCGACGGCGTCGCCAACTACGACGGCGCCTGGCGGGAGTTCGGCTCCCTGGTGGCGGCACCCATCGTCGCCGGTCCGCTCCCCTGGGGCGTCGTCCGGGCCGCGGAGGTCTCCCATGCCTGACGTGACCGTCATGCGCGACGTGCTGCGCAACGGCTTCGACATGACCGACCTGCCGTGGGTTCCGTGGACCGAACCCGGCCGTGTCGGCGTCGAGTTCGTCGTGCTGTGGGGCCCCGACGCCGCCGAGGGGGAGGACTCCGCCGCCCTGCTGCTGCGCTTCCCGCCCGGCGCGCACGGCGACTTCCACGAACACCTCGGCCACGAGCTGATGCTGGTGCTCGACGGCGTGCTCGACCACAGCGACGGCCGCAGCTTCCACCGCGGCGACCTCGTCGTCGAGGACCCGGGCACCCGGCACCAGATGTCCAGCTCCGACGGGTGCACGGTGCTCGCCGTCCGCGCCCGCCCGGCCGCCGCCCGCCGCCCCGAGGACGGCGAGATCACCACCGGGGTCGGCGCAGCCGCCTCCTGACCCGTACGCCCGGCACGGGCCGGGCACCGGACGCGCGCACCACCACGCCGCGCCCGGTGCCCGGCCGCACGACGGACGCCCCCGACCGGGCGCGCCCGGCACCACCGGACGCCGCCGGCACCACCCCGGCCCTGCGCCGCCCCGCCGCCATCCGAGGAGTAGCCATGTCGCCTTCCCGAACCGCCACGCCGTACGCGCTGCGCCCGGCCGCACCGCTGGAGCCGGCCGAGAGCCGCCGCGTACTGCTCACCACCGGCTCGTCCGACGCGCACACCTGGAACCTCGTGCACCTGCAGCTGCTGCTGGAGGAGCACGGCCACTCCGTGCTCAACCTCGGCCCCTGCGTGCCCGAGCAGCTGCTCGTCGACACCGCGCAGCTGACCCGGCCCGACCTGGTCGTGCTCAGCTCGGTCAACGGCCACGGGCACCTCGACGGGCTGCGCGCCGCCCGTGCCCTGCGCGCCGACCGCACCACCCGGGACATCCCCATGGTCATCGGCGGCCTGCTCGGCATCTCCCCCGAGGGCGCGGAGCAGCGCACCGCCGAACTCCTCGCGGCCGGCTTCGACCAGGTGCACCCGGACGGCACCGACCCGTCCGTGCTGCTCGCCTTCCTCGCCGACCTGCCCGTCCTGTGTACCGAGCGGGCCGCCGCGTGAGCCGCTCCCCCGCATCCCCACCGGACCTCGGCAGTTACGTCCGCGCCGCCGCCACCGCCGGCGAACTCGTCGTCCAGCCCCGCATGGGCATGGCCGTCCCGAGCGAGATGGCCGCCGGACTCACCGCGGTCGCGAGCCTGGCCGAGCGCACCGTCGCCACCATCACGCTCGACAGCTACACGCGGGTCGGCGACCACAGTGCCGCCGTCGCCGCCGTCCGGGCCGGCAAGCCGCTCAACGGCTTCCCGCTGGTCGGTCACGGCCCGCGGACGACCGCCAAGGTGGCCGCCGCCGCCGGACGCCACACCCCCGTCCAGGTCAGACACGGCTCCGCCGACCCCCGCGCGATCTTCCGCACGATGGCCGCCGCCGGCCTCGGCACCAGCGAGGGCGGCCCCGTCTCGTACTGCCTGCCCTACGGGCGGACCCCGCTCGCGGAGTCGGTCGCCGCCTGGCGCGAGGCCGTCCGCACCCTCGCCGAGGAGAGCCGGGCGCACGGCGTCCGGGCCCACCTGGAGTCGTTCGGCGGCTGCCTGCTCGGGCAGCTGTGCCCGCCGTCGCTGCTGGTCGCGATGTCGGTCCTGGAGTGCCTGTTCTTCGCCCAGAACGGCATGACGAGCGTCTCGCTCAGCTACGCGCAGCAGACCAGTCCGCAGCAGGACGTCGAGGCGCTGGCCGCCCTCCGCCTGCTCGCGGAGGAACTCCTCCCGCCCGGCGTCGACCGCCACGTGGTGCTCTACACCTACATGGGCGTCTTCCCGCGCAGCGTGCCCGGGGCCGGTCTGCTGCTCGCCCGCAGCGCCGAACTCGCCGTCCGCGGCGGCGCCGAACGCCTCATCGTGAAGACCGAGACCGAGGCGCACCGCATTCCCACGGTCGCCGAGAACCTCACCGCGCTGCGCACCGCCGCGGCCCAGGCCCGCCGGGCCCGCCGCGAACTCGCCGACCCCCCGCGCGAACCGGGCGGCGAGGCCACCGAGGTGCTGCTGGAGGCGCGGGCGCTCATCACCGCCGTCCTCTCCCTCTCGGACGACGTCGGCACGGCGCTGCTGCGCGCGTTCCACCGCGGCATCCTTGACGTCCCGTACTGCCTGCACCCCGACAACCGGGGCGCGGCCCGCGGCACCATCACCGACGACGGCCGGCTGCGCTGGTCCGAGGTCGGTGCGATGCCGCTGCTCGCCACGGTCGGCCGGTCCGGCGCGATGACGTCCACCCGGCTGTCGCAGATGCTGCGCCGGGTCGCCGATCAGCACGACCGCGAGGCCGCCCGGCAGGCCCCGGAGCCGGAGGCCGTCCACACCGAGCCGGCGCCGCTGCGGATCGGCCTGGTCGGCGGCGGGCCGCGCGGCCTGTCGGTGCTGGAGCGGCTCGTCGCCCGCTGTGCCGAGCAGCCGCCGGCCCGGCCGGTGGAGGTCACCGCGATCGACCCGTACTGCATCGGCGTCGGCCGGATCTGGCGGCCGGAGCAGTCCCGGTGGTTCCTGATGAACACCCCGGCGCGGGAGGTCACGATGTTCTCGGGGCCGTCCGACGGCGGCCCGGCCCGGCCCGGCGCCGGTCCGACGCTCGCCGAGTGGTGGGAGGCCGACGACCCCGAGCACGCCGAGCCCGAGGGCTACGCGCCGCGCGTCGTCTACGGCCGGTACCTGCGGTTCGTCCTCGGGCTCGTGATGAACGCGCAGGCACCCGGCCTGACGATCCGTGCGGTGCGGTCGCGGGTGCTGACCGCCGACCGCGGCCACGGCCACGGCCGCGGCAACGGCAACGGCAACAGCAACGGCCCGGACGCCCTCGGCGAGCCGGTGCACCGGCTGCGGCTGGAGCGCGGCGACGTCATCACCGTCGACCGGCTGGTGCTCGCCTCCGGCCACCCCACCAACGAGCTCGACGAGCAGCAGCGCGAGTGGCAGGCCTTCGCCGAGGAGCGTCCGCCGCTGCGGTACGTGACCGGCGACTCCGCCGCCGAGATGCCGCTCGACACCATCCCGCCCGGCACCACGACGGGCATCCTCGGCATGGGCCTGACCTTCTACGACGTCGTCGCCGCGCTCACGCTCGGCCGCGGCGGCCGGTTCACGCCCGCCGAGGGCGGCGGCCTGCGCTACCTGCCCAGCGGGCAGGAGCCGCTGATCGTGCCCGCCTCACGCAGCGGCATCCCGCTGCTGACCCGCGGACGCAACCAGAAGAGCGCCGACTTCCGGTACCGCGCACGGCTGTTCACCGCGCAGCGGATGGGTGCCGTGCGCGCCGCCGGGCCGGTGGACTTCCAGTCGCAGGTGCTGCCCTGGCTGCTGGCCGAGATGAACCTCGTCCTCCTCGGCACGCGGCTGCGGCACAGCACGGGCCCGGACGCGGAGCGGGCGTTCGGCGACCTGGCCGCGGCGACCTTCCGTGAGGAACCGCCCAGCCCGGCCGAACTCGGCGTGCTGGCAAGCGGTTTCGGTGACGCCGGGGAGCCGCTCGGGGCACTCTGGCGGCTCTCCCGGCCGTTCGCCGGGCAGCGATTCGCCAGCCCGGCGGACTACCGGCGGGCCCTCACCACCTGGCTCCGCGAGGACTGCGCCGAGGCGCTGCGCGGCAACGTCGACGGCCCGGTGAAGGCGGCGAGCGACGTGCTGCGCGACGTCCGCGCGACGATCCGGTCCGTCGTCGACTTCGCCGGGCTCACCCCCGACTCGCACCGGCGCTTCCTCGCCGACTTCAACCCGGTCGCCGCGGTGATCTCCACCGGGCCGCCCGCGCAGCGCACCGAACAGTTCCTCGCCCTGCTCGAAGCGGGCGTGCTGGCGCCGGCCGGCCCGGCCGCGCGGTTCCGCACCGACCGCGAGCTCGGCTGCTTCACCGTCGAGTCGGGCCAGGTCGAGGACTCCCGGGTGCGGCTCGCCGCCCTGATCGACGCCCGGGTGCCCAGCACCGACCTGCGCTCCGACCGCGATCCGCTGATCCGCGGGCTGCTCGCCGACGGCGTGATCCGCACCTTCGTCAACTCCTGGGCGGGCGGCGCCTTCGACACCGGCGGCATGGCCACCACCGACACGCCGTTCCATCCGGTGCGGGCCGACGGCGCGATCGAGCGCAGCATGTACGTGCTGGGCATCCCGAGCGAGCACACCCGCTGGTTCACCCAGGTCGGCAGCGGCCGTCCGGGGCCGTGGGGCGCGTTCACCCGGGACGCCGACGCCATCGCCGAGTCGCTGCTGGCAGGGGCGAGGACGCCGGACGCCGAGGTGGCCGCCGCGGTCCCGGCCGGGAGGGCGGGCCGGTGACCGGAGAACTCCCCGCCGGCTACTGGACGCACCGCAGGACGGCGGCGCACCTCGCGTTCCGCGAGGCCCGCGACCGGCTGCTCGACCTGCGCGGCGACCTGGCGGCGGCCCGCGCCGCCCACCGGCCGCCCCGGCCGGCCGCGTTCAACTGGGCGCTGGAGTGGTTCGACGTCGTGGCGGCCGGTGCCGCGGGCCCGGCCCTGCAACTGCTGGCGCCCCCCGGCCCGGACGGCCGGGCGGCCGTCGCCGAGGAGGCCGGCTGGGCCGAACTCTCGGCGCGGTCCGACACCCTGGCGGTCGCCCTGGCCGGCCTGGGCGTGGCCCGCGGCGACCGGGTGCTGCTGCTGCTCGGCACCCGCACCGAGCTCTGGGAGAGCCTGCTCGGCTGTCTCAAGCTCGGTGCGGTGGTGGTGCCGTCCTACCAGGACGTGACCCGGGAGGAGGCCGCCGACCGCATCGTCCGCGGCCGGATCCGGCACGTGCTCTGCTCCGCGGACGCGGCCGCCCTGGTCGACGGCCTGCCGGTGCCGGGCCGCCGGATCGCCCTGGGCGACCGGCCCGGGCCCGGCTGGGACGCGTACCCCGACACCCGCTCGGTGCACCGGCCCTACCTGCCGGACGGCCCCACGCCCGCGGACGACCCGGCGTTCTGCTACTTCACCTCCGGCACGACCTCGCTGCCGAAGCTGGTCGAGCACACCCACACCAGCTACCCGGTCGGCCACCTCTCCAGCCTCTACTGGAACGGCCTGCAGCCCGGCGACCGGCACCTCAACCTCTCCGCCCCCGGCTGGGCGAAGCACTCGTGGAGCAGCTTCTTCGTGCCCTGGACGGCCGGCGCCACGGTGCTGGCCCCGCCCGACGGCGGCCTCGCCCCGGAGGTGCTGCCGGGCGTGCTCGCGGAGCACGCCGTCGACAGCTTCTGCGCGCCGCCCAGCGCCTGGCGGGCGATGCTTCCGCACCTGCACCGCACGGGCGGTGCGGCCGTCCGGCTGCGGGAGGCCACGGCGGCCGGCGAGCCGCTGACGGAGGAGGTGTCCGTCGCGGTCGCCGCCGCCTGGAACGTGCAGGTCCGGGACGGCTACGGGCAGACCGAGGCGACCGCCCTGATCGGCCGCACCCCGGGCGGTCCCGCACCGGTCTCCCCGCTGGGCCACCCGCTGCCCGGCTGGACAGTGGTGCTGCGGGATCCGGCGACCGGTCTGTCCGGCGACTCCGGCGAGGTCTGCCTCGACCTGTCCGAGCGCCCGGTCGGTCTGATGGCCGGCTACGCGGACGACCCCGTCCGGACCGCCTCCGCCCTCGCCGACGGCCTGTACCGCACCGGCGACGTCGGCGAACGCTGCGCGGACGGCTCGATCCGCCTGCTCGGCCGACTCGACGAGGTGTTCAAGTCGTACGGGCACCGGGTGTCGCCGGTGGAGATCGAGGCGGTGCTCCGCAGCCACCCCGAGGTGGCGGACGCCGCGGTCGTGCCGCGGCCCGACCCGGCGGGCGGGCTGGTGCCGTACGCGGTGGTGGCGACGCACCGGGCGCCCCCGCAGGGCCCGGGTGCGGCCCGGCTGCGCGGCGAGCTGCTGGCGCGGGCGGCCGAGCGGCTCGCGCCGATGTTCGTCCCGCGCGGGCTGGAGTTCGCGGCCGACCTGCCGCGGACCCGGTCGGGCAAGGTGCGCCGGGCGGAGCTGGCCGCACGGTTCACGGGCGGCTGACCGCCCCGGCCCTGCGGGCGGCGGCGGTGGCCTCCCGCCGCTCCGGAGCGGCGGGAGGGTGCGGTCAGCCGGCCGTCGGCGCCGCGCCGCGGTCGGCGGTGGAGAGCAGGGCCTCGGCGACGGCGCGGGCCCGCGGTGCCGCGTCGACGGTGCGTTCGCGCAGGGCGGTGATGATGGCGCCGTCGCCGAGCAGGGCGAGCTGCCGGGCGAGGTCGAGGTGGCCGCGGTACCCGGCGGCGGCCAGCAGGGTGTCCAGGTAGGCGACGACCTTCTGCTTGTGCTCGGCGGCGACCTGGTGCGCGGGGCTCTGCGGGTCGGCCTCCTCGACCATGGTGTTGATGAAGGCGCAGCCGCGGAAGTCCGCGGCTGCGAAGCGCTGCGCGAGGCCGTCGAAGAGGGCGAGCGCCAGGTCGCCGGGCGGGCGGGGGCTGGCGTCGACGGTGTCGGCGAGCCAGGCGCGCCAGGCGGCGTCGCGGCGCCGGAGCACCTCGACGACCAGGTCGTCCTTGCTGGGGAAGTGCCGGTAGAAGGAGGCGCGGCCGACCCCGGACTCGCTCAGGATGCGTTCGATCCCGACCGCGCGGATGCCCTCCTCGTAGAACAGCCGGTCAGCCGCGGTGAGGAGGCGTTCTCTCGCATTGCTCGGCATCCGGAAACGGTACCACTCGGTTCTGATTCTCCGATGGGCGTTGACGCATGTCGGTACCGATCGGTACCGTCCTAGGTGTTCGGTACCGATCGGTTCCATCTTTCGCCGCCACCGAGGAGACACCATGTCCCGTCTGCCCCAGCTCACCGCCGAGACCGCCAACGAGGAGCAGCGCGAACTCCTGGAGAGCACCCTCAAGCAGCTCGGCAAGGTGCCGAACCTCTACGCCGCCCTCGCCAACGGCCCTGCCGCGCTGCGCGGTTACCTGGCGATGCGGGAGGCCCTGGTCGGCGGCACCTTCAGCACCAAGCAGCGCGAGCAGCTCGCCCTCTTCATCGCCCAGCGCAACAGCTGCACCTACTGCGTCTCCGCGCACACCATGCGCGGCGGCCGCGTCGGCCTGAGCGAGGACCAGCTGATCGCCACCCGCCGCGGCACCGACACCGACCCGCACATGGACCAGGTGCTCAAGCTGACCGGCGAGGTCATGGCCAGCGGCGGCCGGGTGAGCGACGCCGCGCTCGCCGAGGCCCGCGACGCCGGCGTCACGGACGCCGAGATCGCCGAGATCGTGGGCCACGTCGCCCTGAACGTGCTCTCCAACTTCTTCAACCACGTCGCCGAGCCGGAGCTCGACTTCCCGCTGGTCGACGCCCACACCCTGGACTGACGGGCCGCGGCGCGGGGCCGGACCTCGGCACGCCGGCCCCGCCGCCCACCGACAGCCGTCACCCCACCACACCACGGGCACCACACGGGCGGCATGCGGGAGCAGCAGTGGACATCGACATCAAGACCCTGAGAACGTTCTGCGAGGTCATCAGAACCGGCTCGTTCACGAGTGCCGCCCAGCGGCTCGGCTACTCGCAGTCGAGCGTGACCGCCCAGATGCGCGCCCTGGAGAGACAGGTCGGCGAACCCGTCTTCCAGCGGCTGCCCAACGGCGTGCGCCTCACCACCGCCGGTTCCACGCTCCGCGGCTACGCAGGCCAACTCCTCACCCTGGTCGGCGAGATGGAGCACGCCCTGCGCGGCCCGACCGCTCCCGCCCCACGGCTCAAGGTCGGCCTGGCACCCGCCCTCGCCTACGGCGAACAGCTCGCCAGGATCGCCCGGTTCGGCCGCCGGCTGCTGCCGGACGTGCAGCTCGCCCTCCGGGTGATGGGCACCGCCGAGATCCACACCGCCCTCCGGACCGGCACCCTCGACGGCGCCATCCTCCTCACCGGACGCGACCACCACCGCCCCGTCGCCACCGTGCCGGCGGCCACGGTGCCCGCCACGGCCGGCCGGGCCGGTGCCGAGGCGCGGACCGCCGTCCTCGCCCGGCGCGCCTCCGCCGCACCCGGCCGTACGGACGGGCTCCAGGCCGAGATCGACGTCCAGGAGCTGGAGTTCACCCCCAGCACCCGGGCCGTCGGACGGATCACCGGCACCTGCCGGCAGGTCGTCGTCGCCGACCCCGACTGCCCCTCGCAGCGCTGGCTCCCCGAATTCCTGCGCCTGCGCGGCGGCGAGACGCCCGAGAGCCTCGAACTCGGCTCCATGGACGGCGTCCACGCCACCGTGCAGGGCGGCCTCGGCTGCGCCATGCTGCCGTCCGGCCTGGCCGGCTCCGCCGACGGGGCCGGCCTCGCGCCCATCCCCGGCGTACCGCGGATGCAGTGGACGGTCTCGCTGCTCGGCGCCCGCGGCAAGGAGATCCGCGACAGCCACCGCCAGGGCCTCGCCGACGCCATCCGGCTGGCACTCACCTGCCCGGTATGACCCCGGCCCGCGGGGACGGCCCGCTCAGCCTGCCCGGCCCGCCCGGCCGAGGAGGGTGCCGACCACCACTGTCGCCTCCAGGTCCTCGCAGACCACCACCCGGGAGGCCAGCCCGGCCGCGGTGAAGGCCGCCACCGTGCCGGCCGCCTGACGGCCGCTCGTCTCGATCAGCAGCCGGCCGTCCGGCGCCAGCCACTCCGGCGCCCCCGCGGCCACCCGCCGCTGGACGTCCAGACCGTCGGCGCCGCCGTCGAGGGCGACCGGCGGCTCGTGGTCCCGGGCCTCCGCCGGCAGCAGCGCGAGGGCGGTGGTCGGCACGTACGGCGCGTTCACGACCAGCAGGTCGACCCGGCCGCGCAGCGACGACGGCAGCGGCTCGTAGAGATCGCCCACGTACACCGCACCGCCGAACGGCCCGACGTTGCGCCGGGCGCAGTCCACCGCCACCGGATCGATGTCCGCCGCGTACAGCTCGGCCCGGCCCAGCGCCGACGCCACCGCCGCGCCCACCGCCCCGGCCCCGCAGCACAGGTCGACCACGACCGCGGACGACGGCATCCCGTCGACCGCCTCGACCGCCCGGGCGACCAGGAACTCCGTCCGCCGCCGCGGCACGAACACGCCCTCCCGGACCTCGATCCGCAGACCGCAGAACTCGGCCCAGCCGAGGACGTGTTCGAGCGGAAGACCGCCCTCGGCCCGCCGCGCCACCAGGGCGTCGAGCTCGTCGGGGGTACGCGCCGCGGAGACGAGCAGCTCCGCCTCGTCCTCGGCGAAGACGCAGCCCGCGGCACGCAGCCTGCCGACGACGGCGGAGACGACCTGGGCGGAGAAGAAAACAGACATGAGAGCCTCTCGGGGACAACCGACAGGTGTCCCACGGCCCACCTACAGAAGGCCACCGGAGGGGGACACCCGACCTGCACGTGCGTTGATCGGACTCACCTCCTCGACTGGTCACCAACTGGTGCACACGGACCCTACCAGGGCCCCGCCGCCACCCGGGTGGACCGCGGCGGCCGGACGGGTGAGCCTCCGGACCCGCCTGCCGCCCGCCCCGCCCGGCGGCGTGCATGGGTGGAACGCGGCGCCCCCGGGCGTCCGTCCCCCGTCCCCGACGCCATGAGGTGCCCGTGCCGGTCCGCCCGCCGCTGCCCCGCAGCGTGCCGAAACTCCTGCTGCTCCTGCTGTGCCTCTCCGGCCTGTCCGCCCTGCCGGGCCAGACCGCGGCAGCCGCCGCACAGCCCGCCTCCGCGGCACCCGTCTCCGCCGCGCCGGCCTCCGCCGGCGTCGACTGGGACGCCCTGGCCCGGTGCGAGAGCGGCGGCCGGTGGCACATCGACACCGGGAACGGCTACTTCGGCGGCCTGCAGTTCGACCGGGCCACCTGGCGCGAGCACGGCGGCCTCCGCCACGCACCGCGTGCCGACCTCGCCACCCGCGAGCAGCAGATCGCCGTCGCCGAGCACCTCGCCGCCCTGCGGGGCCTCGCCCCCTGGCCCGTGTGCGGCGCCCGCGCGGCCCGGACGGTCGAGCAGCCCCCGCCCGCGAACACCGACCACGCCGAAGCGGCGCACTGGACCGTCCAGGAGGGCGACACCCTCGACGCCGTCGCCGAGGCGCACCACGTCCCCGGCGGCTGGCCGGCCCTCCACGACCTCAACCGCGACACCCTCGGCGACGACCCCGACCTCCTCCTGCCGGGCCAGGTGCTGCGGCTGACCGGCCCCTGACCCGTCGCGGTTGTCGGTGCCCGGTGGCACCATGCCCACGTGCTGATCCCTGGATACGAGGACGCCCCCCTCACCCCGGGCGACGACCTGCCGGCGCGCCCCGGCTTCTGGACCGCCCACCTGCGGCGGCTCGCACCGGACGGCGGACCCGGCCCCGACCACGGCCTCGACGACGCGGACGCGGACACGGAGGCTGCGCTGGCCGCGCTCACCGACCCGGCCGCCTGGCCCGTGCTGCGCCTCCCCCTGCCGCACGGCTGCACCATCCTGGTCGTCCACCGCAACGCCACCGCCCGCACCGGCACCGACATCCTGCTGAGCCGGCCCGGCCGGCGGCACCCGAGCCGGCTCGCCCGGACGGGGGACGCCTCCGACGGCCCCGGCCTGACCTGGCAGGCCCTCACCACCGCGGCCCGGAGGCCCGGGGACGGCCACGGCATCACCGGCCGGCACGCCCGTCTGCTCCTCCTGCTGCCCGCCCTGCGCCGCGCCGTCCTGCCCTCGGACGCCGCCGTCACCGTCGCGAGCGCCCTCACCGCCGTCGGCGTGCCCCTGCCGCACCGCGCCGCCCTCGCCGCGGCCCTGCTGCCACGCGCAGACACCCGCACGGCGGAGCGCCGCGCAGCCTAGGACGGGCCACCCACGTCCCCCATCCGCCCCGCCCGGCCCGGCAGTTCGACCCCGTCCGGAGACCAGGGCACAGCAAAAGGCCCGGCTCGGGGATCATGTCCCTGAGCCGGGCCTTCACTGCTGGAGCGGGCGACGAGAATCGAACTCGCGCTATAAGCTTGGGAAGCTCATGTTCTACCATTAAACTACGCCCGCATCTGACGAGCCGTCAGCGACCGCTCGATCGATCACCACTGTACCCCATCCGGCGAGCGGCACGGCGTCCCCCGCGGACGCGCCGCGGGGCCGTGCGGGCGGGTGGCCGGGGGGCGTACTGTGTGGGCCGTTCCCGTGGCGGGCGGCGGCGAGCCGCTCCGCGGAATGTCCGGAACATCCCCTAATGTGACGCTGCGCTCGCGGCGCGGACCAGGGCCCAGGCCGACGGCCGCGCCGCGGCGCGAGGCGGACGGGGAACACGGGGAAGTATGGGAAGGGGATCGATGGAGCAGCGCACCGTCGTTCGTTGTGCCGAGGGGCACCTGTTCAGCACCACCACGTTCCCGATGCAGAATCTCGGGCCTGCGCGGCTGGGGCCGGGCCGGCTCATCAGGTGTCCGCAGTGCGGACGGCTGCGGAGTTCGGTGCCGGCGGACGTGAGCGAGCTGTCGGGAGCGCAACTGGCGCGCGCGATGCGGCTGGAGGCCGTGGAGTTCCTCGCCTGAGGGCGGTCGGGCAGCGGCGGCGGGCCCCGGGCGGGCGGATCCTGATTCGTCCGGGGCCCTTCGTTGCCCGTAACCTCGACTGCGTGCTGCTCTCTGACAAGGACATCCGGACCGAAATCGACAAGGGCCGGGTCGTCGTCGACCCGTTCGAGCCTGGGATGGTCCAGCCGTCCAGCATCGACGTCCGGCTCGACCGCTTCTTCCGGGTGTTCGAGAACCACCGGTACCCGCACATCGACCCGCGCGAGGAGCAGCCCGACCTGACCAGGCTCGTCGAGCCGGACGGGGACGAGGCGTTCATCCTGCACCCGGGCGAGTTCGTGCTGGCCTCGACGTACGAGGTGATCACGCTGCCCGACGACGTGGCCTCGCGACTGGAGGGCAAGTCGAGCCTGGGCCGGCTGGGCCTGCTCACGCACTCCACGGCGGGCTTCATCGACCCGGGCTTCAGCGGTCACGTCACGCTGGAGCTGTCGAACGTCGCCACCCTGCCGATCAAGCTCTACCCGGGCATGAAGATCGGGCAGCTCTGCCTGTTCCGCCTGTCGTCGCCGTCCGAGCACCCGTACGGTTCGGCGCGGTACGGCTCGCGCTACCAGGGCCAGCGCGGCCCGACGCCGTCGCGGTCGTACCTGAACTTCCACCGGACGGACGTCTGACCGGGTTCTCCACCCCGCGCATGCGACAGCGGGCCGCCGATCGGTGATCGGCGGCCCGCTGTCGTGCGGGTGCGTTACTTGGTGTCCGTCAGGCAGAGCACGAACTTCTCGCTGCCCAGCTGCTGGGCGAGGCCCGCGGTGTAGCCCTCGACGGACTCGCAGACCTGGGGGTCGAAGCTGTTGTCGACGACCGACAGCACCTTGTAGTTGGCGGCGGCGTCGCTGCAGTCGAGGGTCTTGACGTCCGGGTTGTTGTCGCTGCCGCTGACCTTCACGCACTGGCCGGGCTTGGCGTGCACCGGGTCGTCCGAGAGGAGGTCGCTGACGACGACCTTCACGCCGACGATGACCACGAACGTGATCACACCGGCGATGATCTTCTTCGCCTTGCCCTTCTTCGGTGCGGCCGGCGGGACGGCCTGGGCGTACCCGCCGGGCATCTGGCCGGGCGAGGCGTAGCCGGGGGCGGGCTGGCCGGGGGCGGGCTGACCGTAGGCCTCGGCGGGGCCGGAGGCCCCCTGAGCCGACGGGTCGGCGGTGGGCTGGCCGTAGGGCGGCTGCGGGGAAGTCATGGTGGTCCTCGGCGGTGATCGGTCTGCTTCGTGTGGATTGCAGCCGAACGCTACCGACGGGCACGGACGAACCGCCCTGCACAATTCGATCAAATGCCGCAATACCGCACTGCGTTATGGATCTGCAACGCCGAATCCGGACAAATACCGGAACTTCTCGCCGTTTCGGTGAGTTCAGGCCCGCTTCGGCCGGGTGACGGCCACCAGCTCGCTGCCGTCGGCGGAGAGGCGCAGCTCGGTGCGCAGCTCGGAGAGCTCCCCGAGGTGGTGCAGGTGGGTGCCGCCGCAGAAGATCTCGGCGCGGCCGGCGGGCAGCTCGCACTGCCAGCGCCGGCGGGCGGTCAGCTCGGGCCCCGGCACGTCGATCCGGACGGCCGCGTCGGCCGCGACCCAGGCGGCGAGCTGCTCGTCGACCGCCTCCGTGACGGCCTGCAGGTCGTCCGCGAGGGCGGCGAAACCGTCGCCGGCCTCGGTGGTGAAGCCCTTCTTCCGGAGCGACTTGCCGAGCCGGTAGGTGTCGGTGCTGGCCTCGGTGTCCATCACCGAGGACGCCATGGCGAGGCTGTCGAAGTCGGGGTTGCCGAAGGCGTCGCTGCGGCCCGGGTCCTTGCGCCAGCGCGGGGCGAGCGCGGCGTTGAGGGCGAGGGCGAGCAGGTGGCAGCCGCTGTGCGCGGCGGAGAGCAGGGCGCGGCGTCCGGCGTCGACCTGCAGCCCGGCGGTGCTGCCGACGGCGTCGGCGGGCTCGTCCTCGACGACGTGCAGCACCAGCCAGGACCACGCCTCGTCGCCGCGGCGCACCGGGATGTCGGCGCCGACCAGCAGGCCTCCGCCGTCGGGCCCGACGGCGCCGGTCAGGCAGTCGACCACGGGGTGCACGACACCGCCGACGGTGAGCGTGCCGAGGTCGGCGGGCTGGTCGGGCCAGGTATGGTCGAGCGGGTGGAAGGGCGTCGACGCGGTGACGACGGCGTACCGGCCGCCGTCCAGCGGGTGCACGGCGAGCACCGGGGAGTCGCCGCTCACCGCGCCGGACGGGAAGGTGACGTGGGTGGTGGGGAGGGTCATGAGGGTGCTCCGGGCAGCGGCGTGGGAGGGAGGAGGACGGACCGTCCACCCTATCGCCGCAGCCCGGGCCCCCTGCGGTCCGCGGCGCCCGGCCGGGCCGGGTTCCGTTCCCGCCCGGCCCGGCGGCCGCGGTGCGGCGTCAGCTGAGCGTCGGCAGCTTGATCAGGACGAGCAGCGCGAGCAGCTGCAGCGCGGAGGCCCCGGCCGCCTTGCCCCAGGGCAGGTCGTGCACCCGGCGGACCATCGTGGTCAGCAGCACGGCGCAGACCAGCCAGGTCGCCCAGCCGACCACCTGCACGACCACGTTGTCGCCGGGCAGGAAGAGCGCCAGGAGCAGGCGCGGCACGTCGCTCGTCCAGCCGATCAGCACCGCCAGGCCGACGGTCGACTGCCACGGGCCGTCCCCGCCGAGCTGCCGGGCGAGGGCGTACGTGACCCCGCCGAGCATCGCCCCGGCGAGCGCGAACCCGATCGCGGCGGCGACGAGCGCCCACGCGGCGACCGAGAAGGTGGAGTTGACGATGTCGTCGCGGGTGGAGCCCATGCCGAACACCGCGAGCACGCCGTAGACCAGGGACACGACCAGGGCCGGGAGCCACGCCTGGTGGTCGCGCATGCGGTCGAAGGTGCGGGCCGGCTCGCGGTAGATGCCGACGAGCAGTTCCTTCCAGCCGGGCCGGGGCCCGGCGATGCGCGGGGCGACCTGCCCGCCGGCCCGGTAGACGCCGACGTTGTCCTGGGTGGCCGCGTACGGCTCGTCCTGGTAGCCGTGGTCGCCGGCGACGGGGAAGGCCCGGGTGTAGCCCTGCTGGTCGGCGCCGTAGCCGTCCGCGGGGCCGCCGGGGTGCAGCGGCCCGCCCGGGTACGGCGCGCCGGCCCCGGGGGGCGGTCCGTCGGGTCCTTGCGGGGTGTTCGGTCCGGGGTATCCCTGGTAGGGCGCCGTGAAGTACTCGGGCTCCCCGGTGGGCCCACCGCCGGACTGCTGCCGCGGCGACGGGTCCGCGGGCGCGGACCATCCCCGTCGGGGATCTGCGCCCTGCCCGTTGTCGTATCGATTGCCAGCCACGTCTCGACGGTACCTGCTCGGGCTGACCGGCCGTCGGCCGAGCGCGGGGCGGGCGCCGGATTGCAGCCGTCCTGTGACGACCGGGCCGCCTGCCGGGAGTCCGGCAGGCGGCCCGGGGGTCAGCGCTGGGCGCCGATGGCCGGCCCGTGCACGGCGGCGGCCGCGGACTCGCCGGCCGGGCAGCCGCCGGGGCCTGCGGTGGTGCGGACGGCGCCGACCGGCAGCAGGGTGCCGCAGGCGATGCGCAGGCCGCTCGGCAGCTCGTTGTCGGACTCGACGGTGGCGCCGTCGCCGATGACGGCGCCGTCCAGCGAGGTGCGGGCGCCGATGACGGCGTAGGCGCCGACGATGGAGTCCTTCACGAACGCGTCGGCACCGATCACCGCGCCGGGCAGGACGACGCTGCCCTCGACGATCGCGCCGGCCTCGATCTCGGCGCCCTCGGAGACGACGGTGCCGTTGCCGAGCACCGCTCCCGGGTCGACCTGGGCCCCGGGCAGGAGCAGCGCCTCACCGGTCGGGCCGGGGACGGCCGGGGAGTCGACCTTGCCGAGGACGAGGTCGGCGGAGCCGCGGACGAACGCGGCGGGCGTGCCGAGGTCCAGCCAGTACGAGGTGTCGACGACCCCGCGGAGGTGCGCCCCGGTGGAGAGCAGCTCCGGGAAGGTCTCGCGCTCGACGGAGACCTCGCGGCCCGCCGGGATGCGGTCGATCACCGAACGGGTGAAGACGTAGCAGCCGGCGTTCACCTGGTCGGTGACGATCTGCTCGGGCGTCTCGGGCTTCTCCAGGAACTCCAGCACCCGGCCGTCGGCGTCGGTCGGCACCAGGCCGAACGCGCGCGGGTCCTCGACGCGGGTCAGGTGCAGGGTGACGTCGGCGCCCGCGGCGACGTGGCCGTCCCGCAGCGCCGCGATGTCGAGGCCGGAGAGGATGTCGCCGTTGAAGACGAGCACCGGCTCGTCGGGGCCGCAGGTGAGGCCCGCGGCGGCGTTGCGGATGGCGCCGCCGGTGCCGAGCGGCTCCTTCTCGGTGAAGTAGACGAGCTCGATGCCGTAGGGGCTGCCGTCCTGGAAGTGGTCCTCGAAGACCTCGGCGAGGTAGGAGGTGGCGAGCACGACCCGGGTGACGCCGGCCGCGGCGGCGCGGGCCAGCTGGTGCGCGATGAAGGGCACCCCGGCGACGGGCAGCATCGGCTTCGGCGTGTGGGTGGTCAGCGGGCGCAGCCGGGTGCCCTTGCCACCGACCAGCATGATCGCTTCGGTCATGGTGTGAGCTTCTCCCCTAGTTCCGGTACAGGCCCGGTCTTCGTCATCGGCGACCGGTGCCGTGTTCGACGGCGTGGCTGGCTCCGGGCCCCTCCGGCCCTCCGCCAGCAGACCCGCAGACCGCGCGTCCAGCGCCTACTGTATTTGCTCCCGGGGGCCCTCGTTCCCGAGGCTCCCCGGTTGTCTCCTCCACCGGCGCGCGGCGCTCCGTGCGCGGGCCCGGCCAGGTCCGGGCGCCGCGGTCCCCGGCACCGCCTTCGCCCCGCCCGGTGCCGCCACCGCCCGGTTCCGCCACCGCTCGGACGGCACCGGCCCCGTGCGCCGCGGGGGCGTACGGGGCCGGTGGGGCCTGCGGGCGGGCCGTCAGGCGTCGACGGGCTCCGGATCGGGTTCGGGCTCGACCGGCTGGGCCTTGACGGAGTCGAGCAGCAGCTGCGCCACGTCGACGACCTTCAGGTGTTCCTTGGCCGCGCCCTCGTTCTTCTTGCCGTTGACCGAGTCGGAGAGCATGACGAGGCAGAACGGGCAGGCGGTGGAGACGATGTCCGGGTTGAGGGACAGCGCCTCGTCCACGCGCTCGGTGTTGATGCGCTTGCCGATCCGCTCCTCCATCCACATCCGCGCGCCGCCGGCGCCGCAGCAGAAGCCGCGCTCCTTGTGGCGGTGCATCTCCTGCTGGCGGAGGCCCGGGACCTTGTCCATGATCTCGCGCGGCGGGCTGTAGACCTTGTTGTGGCGGCCCAGGTAGCAGGGGTCGTGGTAGGTGATCAGGCCCTCGACCGGGTTGACCGGGACGAGCTTGCCCTCGTCGATGAGGTGCTGCAGCAGCTGGGTGTGGTGGATGACCTCGAAGTGGCCGCCCAGCTGGGGGTACTCGTTGGCGATGGTGTTGAAGCAGTGCGGGCAGGTGGCGACGATCCGCTTGACCGGGGCGTCCTCCAGCGCGGCGTTCAGCGTCTCGACGTTCTGCGCGCCGAGCATCTGGAAGAGGAACTCGTTGCCCAGGCGGCGGGCGGAGTCACCGGTGCAGGACTCCTCCTTGCCGAGGATCGCGAACGCCACGCCCGCGGTGTGCAGGAGTTCGGCGAAGGCCTTGGTGGTCTTCTTGGCCCGGTCCTCCAGCGCGCCGGCGCAGCCGACCCAGTAGAGGTACTCGACCTCGGCGGGGTCGATGTCCTCGCCGATCACCGGCACCTCGATGCCGGTCTCCTTCTTGAGCTCCTTGACCCAGTCGAGGCGGGCCTTGGTGGCCATGCCCCACGGGTTGCCCTTGTTCTCCAGGTTCTTGAGCATCGTCCCGGCCTCGGTCGGGAAGGAGCTCTCGATCATGACCTGGTAGCGGCGCATGTCGACGATGTGGTCGATGTGCTCGATGTCGACCGGGCACTGCTCGACGCAGGCGCCGCAGGTGGTGCAGGACCAGAGGACGTCGGGGTCGATGACACCGCCCTCCTCGGCGGTGCCGACGAGCGGGCGCTCGGCCTCGGCGAGGGCCGCGGCGGGCACGCCGGCGAGCTGCTCGGCGGTGGCCCGCTCCTCGCCCTCCATGTCCTTGCCGCCGCCGGCGAGGAGGTAGGGGGCCTTGGCGAAGGCGTGCTCGCGGAGGCTCATGACGAGGAGCTTCGGGGAGAGCGGCTTGCCGGTGTTCCACGCGGGGCACTGCGACTGGCAGCGGCCGCACTCGGTGCAGGTGGAGAAGTCGAGGATGCCCTTCCAGGAGAAGTGCTCGACCTGGGAGGCGCCGAAGACGGCGTCGTCGGCCGGGTCCTCGAAGTCGATCGGCGTGCCGCCGCTCGTCATCGGGCGGAGGGCGCCGAGGGCGGTGCCGCCGTCGTCCTCGCGCTTGAAGTAGATGTTGAAGAACGCGAGGAACCGGTGCCAGGCGACGCCCATCGAGGGGTTGACGCCGATGGTGATCGCCCACGCGAAGGAGATGCAGATCTTCAGCATCGCGAAGAGGTAGACGAGGTTCTCCAGCGTGCCGTGCGACAGGCCCCGGAAGGCCGCGACCAGCGGGTAGGAGATCAGGTAGGCCGGGTCGTACGACTCGACGCCGGCGAGCGCGCCCTCCAGGCCGCGGAGGATCATGATGCAGAGGCCGATGCCGAGGATCGTGTACTCGACGTAGAAGGCCTGCCAGGCGATCGAGCCGGCGAAGCGGGACTTGCGGCCGGCGCGGGACGGCAGGCTCAGCAGCCGGATCACGATGAGGGCGGCGATGCCGAGGGTGGTCAGGGTGCCGATGAGCTCGGTGAAGACCTCGAACGGCAGCCAGTGGCCGATGACCGGCAGCACCCACTCGGCGTCGAAGAGCTGGCCGAAGGCGTTGACCAGGGTCAGCACGAGCGAGAAGAAACCGACCGCGACGAACCAGTGGGCGACGCCGACGACGCCCCAGCGGTTCATCCGGGTGTGGCCGAGGAACTCGACCGCGACCGTCTTCACCCGCTGCACGGGCTGTCCGGTACGGGTGGGGTCCGGCTGGCCGGTCCTCACCACCTTGTAGATGTACGCGGCCGCGCGTGCGGCGAGCGCGGTGCCGATCACAGTGGTGACCAGCGAGATGACGATCGCTGCTAGCTGCATCGGCTCTCCGTCTCCAGCGGCTGGGTCAAGGGGTTCCCCCTGAGTGTACTGGTCGGTAACTTTTCGCCCCAACGCCCGGACATTACCGTCCCGTAGCACTCCATCAGAAGATGCTCAAGATATGGCGACTGTCACTAAGGACATACTCACCCGCCGGACGGCGCCGCACGCCGCACGGCACTCCCACCCGGACGGAGCATCTTCCGCGCAGCAAAGTTGAGCGCCACCGGCTCAGGCCTGTTGACGGTCCACGATCGGTCGTGCATGCTTGAGCGCGTACCACTCAACTCTTCGTGGAGGTATTTACGATGGCACGCGCGGTCGGCATCGACCTCGGTACGACGAACTCTGTCGTCAGTGTTCTTGAGGGCGGTGAGCCCACGGTCATCACCAACGCCGAGGGCGCTCGGACCACGCCGTCCGTCGTCGCTTTCGCCAAGAACGGCGAGGTCCTGGTGGGCGAGGTCGCCAAGCGCCAGGCGGTCACGAACGTCGACAGGACCATCCGGTCGGTCAAGCGCCACATGGGCACCGACTGGAAGATCAACCTGGACGGGAAGGACTTCAACCCCCAGCAGATCTCCGCCTTCATCCTGCAGAAGCTCAAGCGGGACGCCGAGTCGTACCTGGGCGAGACGGTCACCGACGCCGTCATCACCGTCCCGGCGTACTTCAACGACTCCGAGCGCCAGGCGACCAAGGAGGCCGGTGAGATCGCGGGCCTCAACGTCCTGCGCATCGTCAACGAGCCGACCGCCGCCGCCCTGGCCTACGGCCTCGACAAGGACGACCAGACCATCCTGGTCTTCGACCTCGGCGGTGGCACCTTCGACGTCTCCCTGCTGGAGATCGGCGACGGCGTCGTCGAGGTGAAGGCGACCAACGGCGACAACCACCTCGGCGGCGACGACTGGGACCAGCGCGTCGTCGACCACCTGGTGAAGGTCTTCCACTCCGGTCACGGAGTCGACCTCTCCAAGGACAAGATGGCCCTCCAGCGCCTCCGCGAGGCCTCCGAGAAGGCCAAGATCGAGCTGTCCTCGTCCTCCGAGACCTCGATCAACCTGCCCTACATCACGGCCTCCGCCGAGGGCCCGCTGCACCTGGACGAGAAGCTCTCCCGCGCCCAGTTCCAGCAGCTCACCGCTGACCTCCTGGACCGCTGCAAGCACCCGTTCCACAACGTCATCAAGGACGCCGGCATCGCGCTGTCCGAGATCGACCACGTGGTCCTGGTCGGCGGCTCCACCCGCATGCCGGCCGTCGCCGAGCTCGTCAAGGAGCTGACCGGCGGCCAGGACGCCAACAAGGGCGTGAACCCGGACGAGGTCGTCGCCATCGGCGCCGCCCTGCAGGCCGGTGTCCTCAAGGGCGAGGTCAAGGACGTCCTGCTGCTCGACGTCACCCCGCTGTCCCTCGGCATCGAGACCAAGGGCGGCATCATGACCAAGCTGATCGAGCGCAACACCACGATCCCGACCAAGCGCTCCGAGATCTTCACGACGGCCGAGGACAACCAGCCGTCCGTGCAGATCCAGGTCTACCAGGGCGAGCGCGAGATCGCGGCGTACAACAAGAAGCTCGGCATGTTCGAGCTGACCGGCCTCCCGCCGGCCCCCCGCGGCCTGCCGCAGATCGAGGTCACCTTCGACATCGACGCCAACGGCATCATGCACGTCGGCGCGAAGGACCTCGGCACCGGCAAGGAGCAGCGGATGACCGTCACCGGCGGCTCCTCGCTGCCGAAGGACGAGGTCGACCGCATGCGCCGCGAGGCCGAGCAGTACGCGGAGGAGGACACCAAGCGCCGCGAGGCCGTGGAGACCCGCAACCAGGGCGAGCAGCTCGTCTACTCGACCGAGAAGTTCATCGCGGACAACTCCGACAAGCTCCCCGCCGACGTCAAGACCGAGGTCGAGACCGCGATCGGCGAGCTCAAGGAAGCGCTGAAGGGCGAGGACATCGCCACGATCCGCGAGGCCACCGAGAAGGTCTCCACCACCGCCCAGAAGCTCGGCGCCGCGCTGTACGCGCAGGCCGACGCCGCCGGTGCGGCCGGTGCGGGCGCCGACGCGGGCGCGGGTGCCAAGGACGACGACGTGGTCGACGCGGAGATCATCGACGACGAGAAGCCCAAGGGCGGTGCCGCATGACGGAGAAGCCGCAGGGCGGCAAGCCCGGCGACGACTCCGCCGCCGAGGAGGCCGTCCTCAAGGCCGCCGAGGAAGCCGTCGCCGGGTCCGGCGCCGACGAGCTCGCCGCCGCCAGGCGTGAGGCGAGCGAGCGCACCGCCGACCTGCAGCGCCTGCAGGCGGAGTACCAGAACTACCGCAAGCGGGTCGAGCGCGACCGTCTGACGGTCCGTGAGATCGCCGTCTCCAACATCCTGGAGGCGCTGATCCCGGTGCTGGACGACATCGGCCGTGCCCGCGACCACGGTGAGGTGACGGGCGGCTTCAAGTCCGTCTCCGACAACCTGGAGACGGTGGTCGCCAAGCTGGGCCTGCAGCAGTTCGGCAAGGAGGGCGAGCCCTTCGACCCGACCCTGCACGAGGCGCTGATGCACAGCTACTCCTCGGACGTCACCGAGGACACCTGTGTGCAGATCCTGCAGCCGGGTTACCGGATCGGCGAGCGGATCATCCGCCCGGCGATGGTCGCCGTCGCGGAGCCCCAGCCGGGCACCCAGACCACGTCCGCCCCGGACGCCGCCGACAAGGCGGAGTCCGACAAGGGTGACGGCGCGGCGGACAGCTGACAATCTGTGCGCTGCGGAGTCGTACCACCGACGTCGTCGGGTACGACTCCGCAGCGCCGTTTGAACACATTTCGGGAGGTGGCGGCAGCCATGAGCACCAAGGACTACGTGGAGAAGGACTACTACAAGGTCCTCGGCGTGCCCAAGGACGCCACACCCGCAGAGATCAAGAAGACCTACCGCAAGCTCGCCCGCGAGTTCCACCCCGACGCCAACAAGGGTGACGCGAAGGCCGAGGAGCGGTTCAAGGACATCTCCGAGGCGTACGACGTGCTCTCGGACGAGAAGCGCCGCAAGGAGTACGACGAGGCCCGCAGCCTCTTCGGCACCGGCGGTTTCCGGTCCGGCGGCCCGAACGGCGGCGGCAACTACAACTTCGACTTCGGCGACCTCTTCGCCGGGTCCGGCGGCGGGGGCGGAGGCGGCGGCGGAGGCCTCGGCGACGTCTTCGGCGGGCTGTTCAACCGCGGCGGCCGGCAGGCCCAGCCGCGGCGCGGCGCCGACGTCGAGACCGAGGTGACGCTGGCCTTCGTCGAGGCCGTCGACGGCGCAACCGTGCCCCTGCGGATGACCAGCCAGGCCCCGTGCCGCACCTGCGCGGGCACCGGCGCCAAGGCCGGCACGACCCCGCGGGTCTGCCCGACCTGCGTCGGCGCGGGCACCGTCAGCCGGGGCCAGGGCGCGTTCGCGCTGTCCGAGCCCTGCCGCGACTGCAAGGGCCGCGGCATGCTCGTCGACGACCCGTGCACCGTCTGCCACGGCAGCGGCCGCGCCTCGTCCGCCCGCACCATGCAGGTGCGCATCCCCGCGGGCGTCCAGGACGGCCAGCGGATCCGCCTCAAGGGCAAGGGCGCCCAGGGCGAGCGCGGCGGCCAGCCGGGCGACCTCTACGTCAGCGTGCACGTCGACGACCACCCGGTGTTCGGCCGCAAGGCCGACAACCTCACCGTGACCGTGCCGGTGACCTTCCCCGAAGCCGCCCTCGGCGGGACCATCGAGGTCCCGACCCTCAACGGCCCCGCGGTGCGGCTGAAGCTGCCGTCCGGCAGCGCCAACGGCCTCACCCTCAGGGCCCGGGGCAAGGGCGCCACCCGCAAGGACGGAACCCGCGGCGACCTCCTGGTCACCGTCGAGGTCGTCGTCCCCAAGCACGTCAGCGGCGACGCGCTGACCGCACTGGAGCAGTACCGCGAGGCCACCGCCTCCGACGACCCGCGAGCCGCCCTCTTCGAGGCGGCGGAGGGAGCGTGACCAGATGACGACGACCCCTGACAGCCCGATCGGCCCGGGCATCGGCGAAGGACTCCCCGGCGGCCCCGGCCGCCGGCCGTCCGCCGGCCGCACCACCCCGGCGCCGCACTACGTCCTGACCGAGGACACGCCCGTCTACGTCATCTCGGTCGCCGCCGAACTCTCCGGCCTGCACCCGCAGACCCTGCGGCAGTACGACCGGCTCGGCCTGGTCTGCCCGGACCGCACCGCGGGCCGCGGCCGGCGCTACTCCGCCCGGGACATCCAGCAGCTCCGCGAGGTGCAGCGGCTCTCCCAGGACGAGGGCATCAACCTCGCCGGCATCAAGCGGATCATCGAGCTGGAGAACCAGGTCGCCGCCCTCCAGTCGCGGATCTCCGAGCTGGCCGACGCCCTCGACGGCGCCGCCTCCGCCCTCCAGCAGCGCGAGGCCGCCGTGCACGCCTCCTACCGCCGCGACCTCGTTCCCTACCAGCAGGTGCAGCAGTCGAGCGCCCTGGTCGTCTGGCGTCCGAAGCGCTGACCGGCCGCGACCGCGACCGTCCGCCGCGCGCAGCCGCCGGTTCCCTCCGACAGGGGGGTGCCGGCGGCTCGGCGTTGGTGAGAGAGTGCGGGGTGAATCCACCGGGAGACCGGGTGTAAACAACAGCCGCAGGGTGCTTGTCACGGCCTAAAATCGCAACCGGCGGCTGCACGACACCGCCGACCACAGGGTCACGCCGAGTCCAGTCCTCCCCGGGAGCCGCACATGAGTGAGACAGCCGAGTCCGGCGTCACCTCCGGCGGCCCCGGCGTGCTCTCCGACGAGGCACGCGTGCTGTACCGCTCGATCATCGGCTGCGGCGGCCGGCTGCCGGCCTCGGACGGCACGGCGACCGACTCCGCCCCGCTGAAGGAACTGCAGGAGATCGGGCTCCTCGTGCCCGACACCGACGACGCCACCCTCCTGATAGCCGTCGATCCCCAGCGCCTCTCCGCGTCGCTCAGCGCCGCGTGGCAGCGCAGGGCGCTCGACCTGCTGACCCGGGCGATCGCCCTTCCGTCGGACCTGCAGGAACTGGCCGAGGCGTTCAACACGCCGGAACAGGTCGGCGGGACCATCCAGTACGTACGCGGAAAAGTTCTGATCAATCAGCAATTGGAACAACTCGTGGCGGGCTGCGCGACGGAGATCCTCACCGCCCAGCCGGGCGGCCCCCGCCCGCCGGACGCCCTCGCCGGCGTCATCGACCGCGACCTGGAGGCGCTGCGCCGCGGCGTGAAGCTCCGCCTGCTCTACCACCCGAGCACCCGCTACCACGCGCCCAGCAGGGAGTTCGTCGCGGCGATCACCAGTGGGGGGGCACGCGTCCGCACGCTGGACGACTCCTACACGCGGCTGATCGTCATCGACCGTCGCACGGCGGTCATCCCGGTCGCCGGGGACCTCAACGTGGCGGCCTTCGTCCATGACGAGGCAGTGGTCAACTACCTCATCGACGAGGTCTTCGAACGGAACTGGAACCGCGGCCTGGACTTCGACGGCTCGAACGCCGTCCCCCAGGAGGTGGTCTCCGGCCTCCGCCAGGCCATCATCGACCTTCTGCTCAAGGGCACGAACCACCGGGTGATCGCCCGGAAGCTCGGCATCAGCGAGCGCACCCTGGCCCGCCACATCGCCGAGATGCGCGAGGAGCACAACGTCGAGTCGCTCTTCCAGCTCGGCTACGTGCTGGCTCGCACCAGCATCGACCCGCCGCCGGCGCCCGACGATCTCGTGTGACCACTGTCACGGACGGACCGTCAGGCGCCGGCGCTACCGGACTCCGGACGGCACTCCCCCGTGTACGACATCGCAGCTCCTGAGCTCAGGACCACGAAGTGTCGAAGGCCGTCACCGTGGCAACTGCCGGCGGATCCGCCGGCGAGGACGTGCTGACGCCGATCAGTGCGGCAGCGCCAACAGCCAGCGCCACGACCGTGATACGAACGAAACGGCGCACGCGGGACATGCAACCACTCCCTGTCTGTGAGCTCTCGATACGGGCGAACAAATCACTTCGACTCGCACAATCGTCCACATGATGCCGTATATAGCGCTCGCGTGTCACGATCGCGCCGCTGGCGGAAGTGCGTCATCTCCCTGCCAGGCAGCCAGATGACACCTCGAAGCTGTGGACGCAGGCCGTCGGAGCGGTAGACGATCAGTTTGCTCGCAATGGGTATCGGCTCGAACACCACACTTGCCGATGCACCTTCAAGAATTCGGCACCGCGCTCCGCAATGCACGAATGACCCGATCTACCAGCAAAGATCCCCGCCGCCCACAGAGATCCCGATGCTCCTTCGGTCGGCCTTTCCCCCGGAGTCGTCATGAGTGAGCCCTACCTGCGCCATCGGACCGCCCAATCCCCCGAGGGCCGACGTGCACGGGTCTTCCTGGCCGCGCCGCTGATGCGGCTGACCGGACCGGCGGACAGTGTCGTCACCATGGCCAGCCGTACCCGCCTCACGACACTGCGGAGCACCCTCCTCCGCAGCGGCGCGGCCGTGTACAGCGCCCACCACAGCGACGCCTGGACGGTGGCCGGCCGGTCCCCCGAGCCGCGCGTGCCGTCCGACTTCCGTGCGCTGCAGACCTCGGACCTGGTCTTCGCCTACATCGGCGCACCGCTGTCGGCGGGCGTGAGCCTCGAACTCGGCTGGGCGTCGGCGCTGCGCAAGCCGATCGTGCTGCTCGTCGACGAGGCGATCACCCACAACCCGCTGATCGCGACGATCGAGCAGGTCGCGCCGGTGCTGCCGCTCGTCTTCGACGACACCTGGTCGCAGGACGCCCTGCAGCACACCGTGGAGACCGCGCTGGACTGGGCGGGCATGGCCCTGTCGCTGCGCGAGGGCTTCTGGACGGCTCCCGGCGAGCAGTTCCCGATGCCCCGGCAGTCGAGCGGTGACTCGTTCGGCTTCTGGTCCTCGGAGATCGCCACCGGCTGACGCCGGACCACCCCGCGTGGGACCACCCCCGTTCCCGCGCAACCACCGGCCGGGCCGGAAGAACGCGTCGGCGCCGTACATCTCCCGAAGGCGTGAGATGTACCCCGTCACCGCACGGCCGGCCCGTTGCTCCGGCTCCGGCTCCCGCACCCGCACCTGCCGGCAGGCGTACGGGCCGCCCGGTCCCCGGCAGCCCCAGGACGGCGGTGACGCTCCCCGCCGTCCGGGAGCACCGGGCCGGTGCCCTCAGTCGCGCCGGCCCCCGCGCATCAGCCAGCCCAGCTGGAACAGCGTGCGGGCGCCGTACCGGTCGCGCAGGCGCGCGATGTGGGCGGCCACGGTGCGCTCGCTCAGCCCGAGCCGGGTCGCCACGGAACGCTGCGTCAGGCCCTGCGCCAGCAGGCGGCCGATGCGCTCGGGCACCCCGCCGGCCGGGTCGGGCCCCGCCCAGCCCACCGCCTCGGCGTGCCGCCAGTCGCGCTCGAAGGAGGAGACCAGGTGGTCGACCATCGCCGGCTCGCTGACGAACGCCGCACTGAAGCGGTCCGGGCCCGCCTGGATGACGGCGGTGTGCCGGTCGAAGACGAGCATCCGGCGGAACGGCTCGTCGAGGATCCTCACCTGGCCGCCGTGCCGGGTGACCTCCGCGGCGTAGGCCACGGTGCCGGGCTCGTCGAGGGCGGTGGCCCGGTACAGCGTGCGGATGCCGCCACCGCGCCGCAGGAACGGCAGGTCCTGCTGCAGGGCGAGGCGCAGGCCGGCCTCCGGTCGCGGGTCGGGCTGCGCGGTCAGCATCTCGTGCCGGCTCTCCGACAGCAGCCGGGCGATGCGGTGCTGGATCTCCGCGCGGTCGTGCAGCACCTCCACCGGTCCGGCCGGGGCCGGGGCGGGCAGCGCGGTGTCGTACGCCTGGGTGAGGCCGCCGAGCAGGTCGGGCAGGCTCTCCGCGCGGACCAGCAGCCGGGTGGCCCGGGAGCGGAGTTCGGCGCCGAGGCGGCCGCTCAGGGCGCGCGGGCTGACGGCGGCGTAGGAGTCGTCGGTGCGGGTGACCAGCCCGACGCGGACGAGCCGGTCGAGCACGGGCCGGTCGTCGGCCTGGACGGCGTCGGCCCGCAGCCGGCCGCCGTCGGCGAGCAGCCGGAGGTACAGCGCCTGCTCGGCGTCGTCCGGCATCGGGGCCAGCGCCTCGTCCAGGGGCGGGCCGCTCACCGCCGCCCCCCTGCGTGCGGCGGCCGCGCGGCTCCCGGGCCACCGGTGCCGGGCACCACGGCCGCGCCCCGCGCCGCGGTTTCCACGGAATCACCGGCAATGGCCGCCGAAAAACGCCCTCCGACCGCGGGAAAAGCCGTCGAAGGGCTCCCGGAATTCGGAATCCACCGCTCCCCCGCGCGGATTGCGTGAATCCACGCCCCGCGTCCGGCGGTGAATTCGGCGGGGACGGCACCGGCGGGGTCAGTCACGGCGGCTCCCGCGCATCAGCCAGCCGAGCTGGAACAGCGTGCGGGCGCCGTACCGGTCGCGGAGCTGGGAGATGTGGCCGGCCACGGTGCGCTCGCTCAGCCCGAGCCGGGTGGCGACGGCGCGCTGCGTGAGGCCCTGCGCCAGCAGGCGGCCGACCCGCTCGCCCGCCGCGGAGGGGCTGCGGTGCGGGCGGCCGAGGTCGGCCCACTGGACGACGTCGGCACCGGCCCAGTCGCGCTCGAACACGGCGACCAGGTAGGCGACCACCGCGATGTCCGTGACGACGACCGCCGCTCCGTGGTCGTCGGCGGCCGAGATGACGGCCGTGCTGCGGTCGAAGGCGAGCATCCGCTGGAACGGCGCGTCGAGGACCCTGGCACGCGCCCCGAGGGCCGTGACGGCCGTGGCGTACGCGACGGCCGCCGGCTCGGTCAGCGCCGAGGGCTGGTAGAGCGTGCGCATGCGGCAGCCGCGTTCCAGGACGGGCCGCTCCACCCGGAGCGCCTGGGCGAGCGTCTCGGCCGGCCGGGGACCGGGCTGCGCGGTGAGGATCTCGTCCCGGCAGTCGTTGGCGAGCCGGACGATCTGCTGGCGGATCTGCTCCCGCCCGACGACCTGGAAGCCTCCCCCCGACGAGGGCTCGGGCCGGGGCAGGGCGCCGTCGTAGGCCTTGGTGAGCCCGTCGAGCATCTCCGGCAGGCTCTCCGCCCGGACGAGCAGGCGGGTGGCGGCGGTCCGGAGCTCGTCGCCGAGCCTGCCGCTGACGGCCCGCGGGCTGACCACGCAGTACGAGCCCTCCGTCCGGGTCACGAGCCCGACCAGCAGGAGCCGGTCGAGGGCCGCCCGGTCGTCGGCGGGGACGGAGTCGGCGGGGACGCGGCCGCCCTCGTCGAGCAGGCGCTGGTAGAGCTGCCGGGCCCCTTCGTCGGGCAGCGGGGGGAACGTCCCGCCGGCCGGGTGCTCAGTCATGGCGGCTCCCGCGCATCAGCCAGCCGAGCTGGAACAGCGTCCGGGCGCCGTACCGGTCGCGGAGGCGGGAGATGTGGGCCGCCACGGTGCGCTCGCTCAGCCCGAGGCGGGTGGCGACGGCGCGCTGCGTGAGGCCCTGCGCCAGCAGGCGGCCGACCCTGTTGCCGACGGAGGCGGAGACACCGGGGACGTCGACCTCGGCCCACTGGACGACGTCGGCCCGGGCCCAGTCCCGTTCGAAGATCTTCACGAGGAAGGCGACGGCGGCCGGGTCCGAGATGAAGGCGGCCCGGCTGTAGTCGTCCGCGGCGGGGACCACCGCGACGGACCGGTCGATGATCAGCATCCGCTCGAAGGACTCGTCGAGGATGCGCAGGCCGGCCCCCTCGCCGGTGAGCTCGGCGGCGTAGCCGATCGTCCAGGGCTCGCCGAGGACGGACGGCTGGTAGAGGGTGCGCATCCGGGCGCCGCGCTGGACGAGCGCCAGGTCCTGGAAGCGGGCCAGCGTGATGGTGGCGGGCTGCCGGGGGCCCGGCTGGGCGGTGAGCAGCTCCTGCTTGCACTCGGAGACGAGCTCGGCGATGCGGTGCCGGATGCGGTCGCGGCCGTCGACGTAGGTGGCGCGCTGCGGGTCGTCGCTGTGCCGGGGCAGGGCCTCGTACGCGCGGGTGAGCGGGTCGAGCGCGGTGGGGAGGCGTTCCGCGCGGGAGAGCAGGTCGGCCGCGGCCGAGCGCATCTCCGAGCCGATGCGTTCCCCGACGGCGCGGGGGCTGACGGCGACGTAGGCGCCGTCGATCAGGTTGGGGATGAGCAGGCCGAGGGCGACGAGCTGGTCGACGGCCTCGTGGTCGGCCGGGCCGACGGCGGACAGCGGAATGCGGCCGCCCTGGGCCAGGACGGCCAGATAGAGCTCGCGCCCTGCCTCGTCGGGCAGACCGGCGCCACGGTCGGCCATCGGTTCCGCAGCCACCTCGCACTCTCCCTGCCGAACTTTCCCCTCGGTGTCGGATCATGATCTCAACAAGTTCGGATCGGGAGAGCTTCGGTACCCCGGTTTGACGCGCCCCCGGTCCGACGCGCAGATGCGCGCCGGACCCGGGGGCCCGTCGTGACACGCCGATGCCGATGGCGCTTCCGGCGAGGCGGAGCAGCAACGCCTCGCCGGATCCGGTTCCGGGGGCCATCACCACACATGGCGTCCCGGCCGGCGCTCTTCCCCCCGTGGTGGTGGTGCGGACGCACCGCCACCCACACTGAAGAGCAAGTCGCCGTCATCGGGCTGCGGTTGCCCGGACGGCTGGCGTAGCTCCACCCTCACAGCGTGACGGCCGGGTCACAAGTGGCCACCGGCTGCAGGTTTCCGCAAGTGCAGGAACGCGCAAACCAGGCGCCGCGGGGAAGGGCTCCGAAATGTCCCGGCGCAGGAGTTCCGGGTGTCCGGCCGGGGTGCGCCACCTACCAAACGTCCATTCGACGACCTCAGGCCCTCCACATTTCGGAGCCCCCCCTCCCCGGAAATCCGGCCGACGGCCGGAGAGATGCTCCCGTGCCCGTCCGGCCGCGCGGACCGGCACACCCATCCGAACCGCCCCGACCTGCGACGATGCCCGGCACGCCGGGGCCTTCCGGGGCCCGGCGGCGAGGCCCGGCGGAATCGGCACGCGCCCCGCGGCCGAATTCCCCCCGGCGGCCCGCATTCCGCCGACCCCCTGCGGACGGAAGGCCGGCGCGGGAAAGCCCGGCACCCCGCCGGGTGTGTCCTTCGCCACATTTCCGCACCGACCGGAAGGCCGGTCGGTGCAGGGGCGGCGAACCGGATGCCGGCGTTCCCCCCGGCACCCGGCGCGGTCAGCGCCGGACGCCGGTCACCGCGAGGGCGGCGAGGGTGCGCGTCCCGGCGACGCCCCAGGCGGCGAGCAGGAGGACGTACAGCAGCACGGCCGCCCCGGTGAAGGCCGCGAGACCGGTGTGCCGGGCCAGCGCGGCGGTGCCGGTGACCAGCGTGCCCACCGGGAAGGTCCAGGCCCACCACGTCATGGCGAACGGCATCCCCGCCCGGACGGCCCGCAGGTTGGCCCCGCCCGCCACGCACAGCCACAGCAGCGCGAAGCCCAGCACCGCCACCCCGTACGCCACCGAGAGGCGGCGGGCGGGCCCGGCCGCCGCGGGGCCCACGACGTCGGCCAGGGCGCCGGCCGCGGTCGCGGACTGCCCCAGCGGGCCGAGCACGAGGAACAGCGACGGCGTGAGCCCCTGCGGCAGACCGCCCTGCCACAGCCCGCCGACGACCGCGGGCAGCACGAGCAGGACCCCCAGCAGCCCGGCGCCGAACAGCCCGCAGCAGCCCAGCAGCGCCGTCGGCCGCCAGGCCGCCGGCAGGTGCGGGAGCAGCGCCGGGCCCGCCGCCGCGGCCACCAAGGGGGCCACCACGGGCAGCAGCCAGGTCGGGTCGGCCCGCACCGGGGCGCCGGGCGCCCGGCGGGTGATCATCAGGTACGGCACGGCCGCGGCGACCGCCAGCGCGTGGAGCGTGCCGACCGTCCACAGCGCGAGGCCCGCGGCGGCCGCCGGACCGGTGCCGACCAGCCGCGCGCCGACGGACAGGGTGGCGGACCCGACGGAGATCAGCGCCATCGGCGGGCAGCCGTGGAACACGGCCGCGGCGGGGTCGCGGGCGGGCCGCGGACCCCGGCGGCGGTGCAGCAGCCGGACGGCGGAGGCCGTACCCAGGGCCGCCAGGGCGAGGACGGCGAGCAGCCAGGCGACCTCGGCGAGGCCGACGAGGCCGGGTGCGCCCGGCACGCGCGGCCGGACGGCGGCGGCGCCGGTGGCGACGATCGCGGTGCCCATGACGGCGGCGTACCAGTTCGGCCCGGGCGGACCGAGCGGCCGGCGGGATGCGTGCGGTCCGGACCGGCCGGACGGCGGGGGCGCGGCACCGGCGGGGACGGCGGAGGCTGCCGGGACCTCCGGCACGGCGGGCCGGACGGCGGTGGGCGGGGCGGCGGAGGGGGCCGGGGCGGCGGAGGGGGCCGGGGCGGACGCGGGCATGGCACCAGCCTGGCCGCGGGCCCGGACGGGCGGTAGCGGCGCCCGGCCTATGGGGACATAACCTGCCTGTATGTCTCTCTCCCCGCGGGTTCCCGACATCCGCGCCCTGGAACTGCTGCTGGCGGTCGACCGGCTGGGCAGCGTGGGGCGTGCGGCGGCGGAGCTCGGGGTGAGCCAGCCGGCGGCGAGCGCCCGCATCCGCGGCATGGAGCGGCAGATCGGGGTGGGGCTGCTGGAGCGCTCGCCGCGGGGTTCGCGGCCGACCGAGGCCGGTCTGCTGGTGGTCGGGTGGGCGCGCGGCGTGGTGGAGGCGGCGCAGGCGCTGGACGCGGGCATCGACGCGCTGCGCGGCCGGAGGGACGCCCGGCTGGTGGTGGTGGCGAGCCTGACGGTGGCGGAGTACCTGATGCCGGGCTGGCTGCTGGCGCTGAACCGGGTGAGCCCGGAGACGGCGGTGACCCTGCGGACGGCCAACTCGGCCGATGTCGCGGCGCACGTGCTGGCCGGGGACGCGGACCTCGGCTTCGTCGAGGGCCCCGGCGCGCCGGCCGGGCTCGCGGGGGCGGTGGTGGCGTCCGACCGGCTGGTGGTCGTCGTCGCGCCGGAGCACCCCTGGGCGCGGCGCCGGGCACCGCTGACCGCGGCGGAGCTGGCGGCCACCCCGCTGGTGCTCCGCGAGCACGGCTCGGGCACCCGCGACGTGCTCGACCGGGCCCTGGCGCCGTACGGCGGGACGGCGCCTCCGCGGCTGGAGCTGGCCTCGTCGACGGCGCTCAAGGCGGCGGCGATGACGGGCGCCGGACCGGTCTGCCTCTCCGAGCTCGCGGTGGTGGAGGAGCTGTCGACGCGCCGTCTGGTGGAGGTGCGGGTGGAGGGTCTCGACCTGCAGCGGCCGCTGCGCGCGGTGTGGCCGGTGGGGCGCCGCCCGGCCGGCCCGGCCCGGCTGCTGCTGGGGCTGACCCGGGAGCCCGTGCGGCCCGGGTGAACAGCGGGTGCCGCACCCCGGATCCGCTGGACTCGGAAAGTTGAGCGGAATAGACTCAACTTACCGAATGCTGAACAAGGCAACCCGTACCGCGGGTACCCGACACTGACGACCGCACGAGAGGAGCCCCTCAGCCGTGGATGCAGGAAAGTTCACCAGCAGGACCCAGGACGCCCTGTCCGCCGCGATCCGCAAGGCCAGCGCCGCAGGAAACCCGGACGTCAAGCCGGTGCACATCCTGCTGGCCCTGCTGGAGCAGCCCGACGGCATCGCCCGCCCGCTCCTGGAGGCGGTCGGCGCGGACACCGCGCGCACCCTCGCCGCCGCCCGGCAGCAGGCCGCCGCCCTGCCCGCCGCCCAGGGCTCCACGGTCGCCGCGCCCCAGCTCGCCCGCGACACCCTCGCGGTGCTGGAGGAGGCCGGGCGGCGCGCCGCCGACCTCGACGACCAGTACCTCTCCACCGAGCACCTGACGGTCGGCCTCGCCGCCGAGGGCGGCGCCGTCGCCGACCTGCTCGTGCAGCAGGGCGCCACCCCGAAGGCGCTCCTCGCGGCGTTCAAGGACGTCCGCGGCAGCGCGAAGGTGACCTCCGCCGACCCGGAGGGCACCTACAAGGCGCTGGAGAAGTACGGCACCGACCTCACCCAGGCGGCCCGCGACGGCAAGCTCGACCCGGTGATCGGACGCGACACCGAGATCCGCCGGGTCGTCCAGGTGCTCTCCCGCAGGACGAAGAACAACCCGGTGCTGATCGGCGAGCCCGGCGTCGGCAAAACCGCCGTCGTCGAAGGGCTGGCGCAGCGCATCGTCGCGGGCGACGTCCCGGAGTCGCTGCGCGGCAAGCGGCTGGTCGCGCTGGACCTCTCGGCGATGGTCGCGGGCGCGAAGTTCCGCGGCGAGTTCGAGGAGCGCCTGAAGGCCGTCCTCACCGACATCAAGGACAGCGACGGGCAGGTCGTCACCTTCATCGACGAGCTGCACACCATGGTCGGCGCGGGCGCGGGCGGCGACTCCGCGATGGACGCCGGCAACATGCTCAAGCCGATGCTCGCCCGCGGCGAACTGCGCATGGTCGGCGCCACCACCCTCGACGAGTACCGCGAGCACATCGAGAAGGACCCGGCGCTGGAGCGCCGCTTCCAGCAGGTGCTGGTCGGCGAGCCCTCGGTCGAGGACACCATCGCCATCCTGCGCGGCCTCAAGGGCCGCTACGAGGCGCACCACAAGGTCGAGATCTCGGACGCCGCGCTGGTCGCCGCCGCCACCCTCTCCAACCGCTACATCACCGCCCGCTTCCTGCCCGACAAGGCGATCGACCTCGTCGACGAGGCCGCCTCCCGGCTGCGCATGGAGATCGACTCCTCGCCGGTCGAGATCGACGAACTCCAGCGCGCCGTCGACCGGCTGAGGATGGAGGAGCTCGCGCTGGAGAAGGAGTCCGACCCCGCGTCGGTCGACCGGCTCGCCCGGCTGCGCCGCGATCTCGCCGACAAGCAGGAGCACCTGAGCGTGCTCACGGCCCGCTGGGAGCAGGAGAAGAAGTCGCTCAACCGGGTCGGCGAGCTCAAGGAACGCCTCGACGACCTCCACGGCGCCCTCGAACGCGCCCAGCGCGACGGCGACTTCGAGCGGGCCTCCAAGCTGATGTACGCCGAGGTCCCGGCCGCGGAACGCGAACTCGCCGAGGCCCAGGACCGGGCCGCCGACGCGCCGAACGCCACCATGGTCAAGGAGCAGGTCGGCCCGGACGACATCGCCGACGTGGTCGGCTCCTGGACGGGCATCCCGGCCGGCCGGCTGCTGGAGGGCGAGAGCGCCAAACTGCTGCGCATGGAGGACGAGATCGGCCGCCGCCTGATCGGCCAGGCCGAGGCCGTCCGGGCGGTGTCCGACGCGGTGCGCCGGACGCGTTCCGGCATCGCCGACCCGGACCGCCCGACCGGTTCCTTCCTCTTCCTCGGCCCCACCGGTGTCGGCAAGACCGAACTCGCCAAGGCGCTGGCCGACTTCCTCTTCGACGACGAGCGGGCGATGGTCCGCATCGACATGAGCGAGTACGGCGAGAAGCACTCCGTCTCGCGGCTGGTCGGCGCCCCGCCCGGGTACGTCGGCTACGAGGAGGGCGGCCAGCTCACCGAGGCCGTCCGGCGCCGCCCGTACAGCGTCGTGCTGCTCGACGAGGTCGAGAAGGCCCACCCGGAGGTCTTCGACGTGCTGCTCCAGGTGCTGGACGACGGCCGGCTCACCGACGGCCAGGGCCGCACCGTGGACTTCCGCAACACGATCCTCCTCCTGACCTCCAACCTGGGCAGCCAGTACCTCGTCGACCCGGCCACCCCGGAGGAGCGGAAGAAGGAGCTCGTGCTGGAGGCGGTGCGCTCCGCCTTCAAGCCCGAATTCCTCAACCGGCTCGACGACATCGTGGTCTTCGAGCCGCTGGGCACCGCCGAGCTGAGCCGCATCGTCGACCTGCAGGTCTCCAGGCTCGCCGGCCGGCTGCGCGACCGCCGGCTCACCCTGGAGGTCACGGAGGCCGCCCGCGACTGGCTGGCGCTCACCGGCTACGACCCCGCGTACGGTGCACGGCCGCTGCGGCGGCTGGTGCAGTCGGCCATCGGCGACCAGCTGGCGAAGGAGATCCTCTCCGGCCGGGTGCACGACGGCGACACCGTGGTCGTCGACCGGGACGAGGTGCACGACCGGCTCTCGGTCGGCACGCGGACCCCGCTCACGAAGTGACCGACGGGCGGGGGCGGACAGGCCCGCGGGCCTGTCCGCCCCCGCCGTGCACCTTGTCGCACGGGCGGCGATCTGCTGTACTGCACCACCGCCCCGCGCGCCCGCGGACCTGGGAGAACGACCGGCGCAGGAGCCGGGCCGCCGCCCCCGCCGACCGCCGGCCGCCGACCGGCCCGGCACGTCCGGCCCGCCCCGCGGCGCTCCGGCGCGGCCTTCCGCGGCCCGGCCCGGGACACCCTGTGCCATGGCGCCGGGATGAGGCAGGATGGGACATGCAAGGGCGGCCTCTCATTGCCGACCACCCCGTGCTGTGAGATTGAGGACCACCATGAGCATCGACCCGTCGTCCATCCCGTCGTTCGGCGCGCAGCCCGCGGGCGGCCAGCCCGGCGGCTCGCCCGCCGGCCCGCCGCCGGTGGTCGTGCCGGACCAGAACCTGGTGGCCCAGCTGCTCGACCAGATGCAGCTGAAGCACGTGGTCGACGAGGAGGGCGACCTCACGGCTCCGTGGGAGGGCTTCCGCGTCTACTACATGTTCCGCGGTGACAACAAGGAGCTCTTCGCGGTCCGCGCCTTCTACGACCGCTCCTACCCGCTCGAGAAGAAGGGCGAGATCCTCGACCTCATCGACGAGTGGAACCGCGAGACCCTCTGGCCGAAGGTCTACACCCACACGCACGAGGACGGCGTGGTCCGCCTGATCGGCGAGTCCCAGATGATCATCGGCACCGGTGTCAGCCTGGAGTACTTCGTCACCACCACCGCCAACTGGACGCAGGCCTCGGTCGGCTTCGAGCAGTGGATCGTCGAGCGCCTCGGCCTGCAGAGCGAGATCGAGGACGAGGAGGGCGGCGACGCCCCCGAGGGCGACGAGTCCTGAGCCCCGCGTGACCCTGAACGGGCCCGCCCCCGCCGACGGGGGCGGGCCCGTCGACCGTCCGCCGTCCGGTGGCCTCCCCGCGGACGGGTGACCGCGGACGCGCGGCAGCACTACCGTGGGCCCATCCGTCGAGACCCTGGAGACGCCCATGGACGCCCGGCCGCTGCTCAACCGCCGCCTGGAGGGCCTCGGCACGACGATCTTCGCCGAGATGTCCGCCCTCGCCACGGCCACCGGCTCGATCAACCTCGGCCAGGGCTTCCCGGACACCGACGGGCCGCGCGAGATCGCCGAGGCCGCCGCCCGGGCCGTCCTCGACGGCCACGGCAACCAGTACCCGCCCGGCCCCGGCATCCCCGAGCTGCGCACCGCCGTCGCCGAGCACCAGCAGCGCTTCCACGGCCTCGCCTACGACCCAGACACCGAGGTGCTCGTCACGGCCGGCGCCACCGAGGCCATCGCCGCCGCCCTGCTCGCCCTGCTGGAGCCCGGCGACGAGGTGATCGCCTTCGAGCCGTTCTACGACTCGTACGCCGCCTGCATCGCCATGGCCGGCGCCGTCCGCGTGCCGCTCACCCTCCGGGCGCCGTCGTTCCGCCCGGACCTCGACGAACTCCGTGCGCTGATCACCCCGCGCACCCGCCTGCTCCTGATCAACACCCCGCACAACCCGACCGGCACCGTGCTCAGCGCGGAGGAGCTCGCCGGCATCGCCGCGCTCGCCGTCGAGCACGACCTGCTGGTCGTCGCCGACGAGGTCTACGAGCACCTCGTGTACACCGGCGCCCACCACCCGATCGCCGCCCTGCCCGGCATGCGGGAGCGCACCGTCTCGATCTCCTCCGCCGGCAAGACCTTCTCCTTCACCGGCTGGAAGGTCGGCTGGGTCACGGCGAGCCCCGCCCTGGTCGCGGCGGTCCGCACGGCCAAGCAGTACCTCACCTACGTGAGCGCCGGCCCGTTCCAGTACGCCGTCGCCGAGGCGCTGCGCCTCCCCCGCGCCTACTTCGACACCCTCCGCGCCGACCTCGCGCACAAGCGCGACCTGCTCGCCGACGGACTGGAGGCGGCCGGCTTCCGGGTCTTCCGACCGGAGGGCACCTACTTCATCACCACCGACATCACGCCCCTCGGCGAGAAGGACGGCCTGGAGTTCTGCCGTTCCCTCCCCGCCCGCTGCGGTGTGGTGGCCATCCCCAACGTCGTGTTCTACGACGACACCGAGGCCGGCCGGAGCCTGGTGCGCTTCGCCTTCTGCAAGAAGACAGAGGTGCTGGAGGAAGCCGCCAGCCGTCTGCAGCGCCTGGGGACCTGAACCGGCACGGCACGACCGAGCGAGTGGCAGTGGAGCGAGAACCCCACGGCGGCACACTGTCCTCCCCCGCAGATGGACGCATCGCCTGCGCAGGTCGCATCGCTGCGCGGGCTCGCCACGCACGGCTGGAGCCTCTTTCCGCGGTCTTGAGTTTGAGACCCTGGTTCTCAAGCCCGCCTACATGCCCGATCGAATGGCTCTACCCTGCTGGGGCAGGGACGGGACGCATGTGAAGCACACCCAAGCCGACTTGAAAACCTGGCCAACCTTTTCAAGTATTTGCCGATACAGTTGAATTTCGTGGATACCTCCCGCCTCGCCGAGTCACCCGTCGGCTCGCTCATCCCGATCAGCGGATTCGATCCGCGCAACCAGCGCGCATACACCACTCACGCCTTCCTGCCCGCACCACCACCGGGCGAGGTCGTGCTGAGCGCGCGGACCTACATGGCCGTCACGCGGGCCACGAGCATGGTCGCTCGCGCCGACCAAGCAGTCTCCCAGCTCCCGAATCCGGACCTGCTTGCCCGGCTTGCGATCCGGCGCGAAGCCCTCAGCACCTCCGCGATCGAGGGCACTTACGCTGCGATGGAAGACATCCTCAGGGCCGACTTCGAGGATGCCTCCAGCATCAGCCCCGAAGTGGCCGAGATCCAGAACTACGTCACCGCGGCGGAGACAGCGACCGAGTGGGTCAAGGACCGGCCGATCACAGTTGCTTTTCTGGAGCACCTGCAGGGCATCCTCGTACGCGGAACCTCCAGCGACACGGCACAAGCCGGCCGGATGCGCACGACGGATGTGTTCATCGGTCTCAAGACCGCCGATGTCGAGAACGCCCGCTTCGTTCCCTGTCCACATGGTCACTACCTGCGGGACGGCCTGCTCGAATGGGAGGGCTGGATCAACCAGGACAGCGAGGACATGCCCCTACTGGTACGCATGGCGATCGGCCACTACCAGTTCGAGACCCTGCACCCCTTCAACGACGGAAACGGCCGTCTGGGCAGGCTGGTGGCGATGCTCCAGCTGATGTCCGCCAGGGAGCTGGCGCTGCACGTCATCGCTCTGTCCCCGTGGCTGGAGGCACGGCGCCGCGAATACCAGGACCAGCTGTTCGAGGTCAGCGCCACCGGCGACTTCGAGCCATGGGTCCAGTTCTTCTGCGATGCGGTGACCGCACAGGCCAAGGAGGCCGTCGAGCGCATCAGGACCCTCGTCGACCTGAAGAAGAACATGCTCGACACACTGCACCGTGCGGGGTCCAAGGGCGTCACGCAACGGATCGTCGATGACTTGGTCGGCTACCCCATGCTGACGATCACCTGGGCAGCCGAGCGCCACGGCGTCAGCTACCCGGCTGCGAGCAATGCGGTGAACAAGCTCGTCAGCCTCGGACTGCTGCGCCAGTTCTCGGAGGGAAAGTACGGCCGGATCTTCATCAATGACGAGACGATGCGAGTGCTGGTCGGCTGACCTGCCGAGCGGATCCTGGGCGCGGTGCCAGCCGGTCGGCGGCCGGAGGACCGACGGCTACGGGCGCGAGTTCCCTGATGCAGGGGCCCGAGGTGATGCCGCCGCGAATGGCTGCACGAACGCGGAGTCGGCTGGGTGACGGCGAGCCCCGACCTGGTCGCGGCGGTCCGCACCGCGAAGCAGTACCTCACCTACGTGAGCGCCGGCCCGTTCCAGTACGCCGTCGCCGAGGCACTGCGCCTCCCCCGCGCCTACTTCGACACCCTCCGCGCCGACCTCACGCGCAAGCGCGACCTGCTTGCCGAACAGGGGGCGCGCCGGGGCGCACCTCCGGCGTGGGCGGCGCGTGCGCGGGTGCATGGGAACACGGTTCGCAGAGTCGACACCCCGACTGACCGAGCTGCACCGCCGCTTGCACCCGGAACGGTGAATGCGGGGCGCGGATGGGTAAATCCCCGACGGAACCGGAGAATTCGTGCTTCGCTGCTGCTGAGTCTCCAGCCGGAATCCCTCCTTCCACGGTCGGCCGCGTCCCGGACCGCACAGCCTCGAACAGCCCATCGGTGGGTCGGACGCTGCCGGCAGGGGTGCGCTACGGAGTTCGAAACGCGGAGCCAGCATGCTCACCACACTGCAGACCTCCTACACCGACACCCGGGCCGGCGACCTCGCCTGGCAGCTGGGCGGCGAGCCGCTGCCCGCGCTCGCGGTGCGGGAGCTCAGCTTCGACGGCCCCGGACCCGACGGGGGCGGCCGGACGGGTGCCACGCTGCAACTGCGCCTGCTCGGCGCCTCGCACCAGGTGGTGCTGGCCGCGGGCCCGGGCGACTGCCTGGAGACGGTGGCCTGCCTGCCGGGCCGCCGGACACCGCTGCCGGCCCGGGTCGCCGAGCGGGTGGCGGGGTGGGAGTACGAGTTCGCCGCGCGGATCGAGGCCCTGCCGGCGCACACCTTCGCGGCGCGCGCCCAGGAACTGCTGGCGCTGGTGGCCGAACATCCGCGCGGCCTCGCGGGGATCTTCCCCGGCGACCCGTGCGCCTTCACCGCGATGGTGGCGCAGTGCGAGGAGCACCGGGTGCTGTGGCGCACCTGGCACGCCTACCCGCAGGAGGGACGGCTGGTGTGCACCCGGTCGTCCCTGGTGCTGCAGGGCCCGGCCGGGTCCGGGACGCACGGGTGACCCGTGCGGGTGAACGGCTTCGCACACACCGACGACCCGTCAAACACGCCCCCCGCAGTGTCCGACGGACGGATGCGGCCGTGGCGCGCCGATGTCGCTAGCGTTCGTGCATGATCAACCGTCCGGCGGGTCCGCCCGCCCAGCCGGGTCTCGACCACCGTGCCGGAGCACCGCGCGTGCACGCGCTGACCAGGCCGTGGAGCGGCGGTACGGCACCCCCCGGGCCGCGCCGGCGGGCGGCCCGGCCGCTGGTGCTGCTGGCCGCGTTCATCTGCGCCGCGTGCGGCCTGGTGTACGAGCTGGAGCTGGTCGCCGTCGGGCAGACCCTGCTGGGCGACTCCGTCACCCAGACCTCCGTGGTGCTGTCGGTCATGGTCTTCGCGATGGGCCTCGGCTCGCTGCTCGCGAAGCGGATGGCACGGCGGCCAGCGGCCTCGTTCGCCCTGGTGGAGAGCGCGCTCGCGCTGACCGGCGGCCTGTCGGTGCTGGCCCTGCACTCCGCCTGGGCCTGGCTCGGCGGCCAGCGGGCGGTCACCGTCGGCCTGACCGGCACCACCTTCCTGATCGGCCTGCTCATCGGCGCGGAGATCCCGCTGCTGATGACGCTGATCCAGCGCATCCGCCGGGAGCACGCCGGCCGGGCCGTCGCCGACCTCTTCGCCGCCGACTACGTGGGCGCGCTCGTCGGCGGCCTGGCGTTCCCGTTCCTGCTGCTGCCCGCCCTCGGCCCGGCCACCGGGGCGCTCGCCACCGGGGCCGTCAACGCGGCGGCCGGCGCGGCCGTGGTGCTCTGGCTGTTCCGCGAGGAGCCCGCGCCCCGCGCCCGCCTGCTGCTGTGGGCGTGCTGCGCGCTGGTGCTGGCCGTGCTGGCCGTCGCCGCCGCGTTCACCGGGGCGATCGAGCGGGCCGCCCGGCAGGCGCTGTACGGCGCCCAGGTGCGGCTCGCCGTGCAGGGCCGCGCGGAGGAGATCGTGGTGGCGGGCGGCGCACCCGGCGGAGGGCGCCCGCTGGAGGTCTTCCTGGACGGCCGGCTCGCCGTCTGCGGCCCCGACGAGTACCGCGAGCACGAGGCCCTGGTGCATCCGGCGTTCGGCGGCGGCCCGGGCGGACGGGTCCTGGTGCTCGGCGGCCAGGGCATGGCCCTGCGCGAGGTGCTCCGGCACACCGGCGTCCGCGAGGTGCTGGTGGTCGACCCCGACCCGGTGCTCACCGGCGTCGTCCGCGGCGACACCGCCCTCGCGGAACTCACCGCGCACGCCTACGACGACCCCCGGGTGCGGCGCGTCGAGGCCGACCCGCTGACCTGGCTGCACCGCGCCGCGGACGGCGGCGGCGCACGGCCCTACGACGTGATCGTCTCCGACCTGCCCGCACCGCTCGGGGACGACGGCCGCAGCGCGCACACCCGCGAGTTCTTCGGCATGGCGGCCCGGCGGCTGGCTCCCGGCGGACGGCTCGCCGTCCGCGGCGGTCCGGTGGCCGACGGCCTGTGGGCCGCCGAGGCCGGCCTGCGCGCGGACGGCCTGCGGACGGTCGCCTACCAGGCCGCCGGACCCGCGGGCCCGGCCTGCCCGGGAACCCACGCGGCCCGCGGCCGGTCCGGCACACCCGCCGCCGCGGACCCGGCGGACCGCCGCCCCGCCTTCCTGCTCGCCGCCCGGGCCCAGCCCCGGCTGTCGCTCGGCACCGACGCCCCGCCGCCCCGCTCGCTGACCGCCGCCGGCCTGCAGGAGTCCGCCGCCCGGCTCGCGGCACGGCGGCCCGCGCACCCGCCGGAGCCGTACCGGCTGCTCGGCTGAGGCCGCACGGGCGCGGCCGTCCCTGCGGCCCGTACCCGCGGCCCGGCGCGGCGCCACCGGGCCCGCGCCGGGGGCGGGGCGGTGGGCGGCCCGGGTGCCGGACACCGCGGGGCCGTCCGTGTACAGCTCGGGGGGAGGGCCGATCGACCCGACGCCAACCCTCCGCAGCAGGGGGCCGGGTGGGTAGGCTCGCCGTATGGAGCATGAGGTTGTCGTCCCGCTGCCGGCCACCGTCGTCCGGCAGGCCCTGCAGGACCGCGAGCTGCTGGCCCGGTGCATTCCCGGGCTCAGCACGGACGCGGCCGCCGCGGGCGCCCCGGCCGGGCAGATCGACGGACGGCTGAAGCTGCGCATCGGCGGCTCCACCATCACCTACCGCGGCTCGCTCTCCCTGATCGAGGGCCGCGAGGGCGTGCTGACCGCCCTCGCCGAGGGCCAGGAGGCCCGCGGCAGCGGCGAGGTCACCGCGACCGTGCGGCTGGGTGTGCAGGAGCACGCCGACGGCAGTCTGCTGCGGTTCTCCGCCGACCTGAGTGCCGACGGCAGGCTCGCCGAGCTGCCCGGGGAGAGCCTGGACACGGCCGGCCGCCGACTGCTCGACCGCTTCGCCGCGGACCTCGCGGGCGAGCTCACGGGCGACACCGCCCCGGCCGGGGACACCACCGACGCGGACGGGGCACCCGCCGAGGAGGCCGCCGAGGACACCGTCGAGGAGGCCGCCGGAGCCCTCGCCGATGAGGCCGCCAAGGCCGGGGACGACGCAGCGGCCGAGGACGACAGCAGCACGGACGGGGAGCCGGACGAACCCGCGGGCGAGGACGACGAGGACAGGGACGCGGCCGCGGAGGACACCGGGGACGAGGACGGTCAGGAGAACCCTGACGGTGCCGAGGCCACCGTCGTGTACCTGGAGGACCACGCCGTCCGCGACCTCGACGACGACCTCTCCGACCTGATCGCCTTCTCCGGCGACGACCACGACCAGGCCAGCGCCGACGGCGACGGCGACGGCGACGGCGACCGCCTGCCGGCCCCCGAGCAGGAGCCCGCCGCCGCGTACGGCTACCAGCCGGACCCGGCGCTGAGCGGCCCGGTGCGGCGGTCGATCGTCGGCCGCTCCGCCGAGGAGGTGGACCACGCGCCGCCGCACGGGCGGTACGCCCCCACTCCGCCGTCGCGCAGCGCGCGGGCCCGGGCGGCGAGCCGCTGGGGCGGCGCGGAGCCGACCCTGCTCACCGGGAACGGCGGCGAGCGCAACGCCATGCCGTGGGTGATCGGCGGCGGCGTGGCCCTGCTGGGCGGTGCGGTGGTGCTGGTGCGGGCGCTGCGGCGGCGCTGAGGCGCACCGCGCGGCCCCTAGACTGGCTGCTCATGAGCACTGAGGACCGCGACGCCCTGCTGGCGCAGATCAAGGACAAGGCCGTCGTGCACGGCAAGGTCACCCTCTCCTCCGGTCTGGAGGCCGACTACTACGTCGACCTGCGCCGCATCACGCTGGACGCCGTGGCGGCGCCGCTGGTCGGCAGGGTGATGCTGGACGCGACCGCGGAGCTGGACTACGACGCGGTCGGCGGTCTGACCCTGGGCGCCGACCCGGTGGCCGCCGCGATGCTGCACGCGGCCGCGGCCCGCGGCCGCACCCTGGACGCCTTCGTGGTGCGCAAGGCGGGCAAGGCGCACGGCCTGCAGCGCCGGATCGAGGGCCCGGACGTGAAGGGCCGCCGGGTGCTGGCCGTCGAGGACACCTCCACCACGGGCGGCTCCGTCCTGACCGCCGTGGAGGCGCTGCGCGAGGCCGGTGCCGAGGTCGTGGGCGTGGCCGTGATCGTGGAGCGCGGCGCGGCCCCGGCGATCGAGGCGGCGGACCTGCCGTACGTGACCGCCTACACCCTGGACGACCTGGGCCTCTGAGCCCGCGGGCCGCCGGGCCCCGGGGCTCCTGCCCCGGCGGGCCGTACGGCTCCGGACACGGCGACGGCCGGTGTCCTCCGCGTTCGTCGCGGGGGACACCGGCCGTCGGTGCGTCCGGGTGAGTGGGTCGGTGGGTCGGCCCTTGCGGTGGGTCAGCCCTTGCGGTGACGGCCGCCGGCGACCGGCTCGACCGGGGCGGACTCCTCGCCGCCGGCCTTCTTCTTCTTCCGCTCGCGCACGACCTCGACGAGGATCGGGGAGACGGAGACGAGGATGATCAGCGCCATCGCGGGGATCAGGTACTTGTCGATGACCGGGGCCATCGCGTCGCCGAAGAAGTAGCCGATGAGCAGCATCGACTCCGTCCAGAGCACGCCGCCGACGACGTTCCACACGAAGAAGGTCCTCGCGGGCATCTCCAGGGTGCCGGCGACCGGGTTGAGGAACGTCCGGACGATCGGGATGAAGCGGGCGATCACCACGGCCTTGCCCGGGCCGAACTTGTCGAAGTACTCCTCCGCCTTCAGCACGTACTCACGGCGGAAGATCTTCGACTCCGGCTTGTCGAACATCCTGGGCCCGAGCCTGGCGCCGATGAAGTGCCCCAGCTGGGCGCCGGCGATCGCGCAGATCGGCGCACCGATCAGCAGGACGGCGATCGGCAGCTTGGCACCCTCCCCGAGCACCGAGGAGGCGGCGCCGGAGGCGGCCACGCCGGCCAGGATGAGCAGTGAGTCGCCGGGGAAGAAGAACCCGACCAGCAGGCCGGTCTCGGCGAAGATGATCGCGAGGAGGCCGATGGCGCCCAGTGACGCGATCAGCGATTTTGCGTCAAGGAGATTGACGGCGAGCTGGTTGTAGTCCACGGGCGCAGGATAGCGCTCCGAAGTTGAGAGGAGCCTAAAGGGACCGGCCGTCCCGGCCCCGGCCCGCGGCTCCGGAGGGGGCCCGCCGTCCCGACTGGCGGGCCGTGGGTGACCCCGGCGGACGAGTCTGGGAAGATGGCCCAGGTGTCCGGCCCGCGGTCGAGGACCACCCTCTTCTCGTACCGCGATGCGCGCCGTGAACCAGAGGCGTATCGAGCATCGGACAGCGTCGTCCGATCGCCCCACACCGACAGGAGCGGATTCGCATGCCCATCGCAACTCCCGAGGTCTACAACGAGATGCTTGACCGGGCCAAGGCGGGCAAGTTCGCCTACCCGGCCATCAACGTGACCTCGACCCAGACCCTGCACGCCGCGCTGCGCGGCTTCGCCGAGGCCGAGAGCGACGGCATCATCCAGATCTCCACGGGTGGCGCGGAGTTCCTGGGTGGCCAGTACAGCAAGGACATGGTGACCGGCGCCGTCGCGCTCGCCGAGTTCGCGCACATCGTGGCCGCCAAGTACGACATCACCGTCGCGCTGCACACCGACCACTGCCCGAAGGACAAGCTGGACGGCTACGTCCGCCCGCTGCTGGCGATCTCCGCCGAGCGCGTGGCGAAGGGCCTGAACCCGCTCTTCCAGTCGCACATGTGGGACGGCTCCGCCGAGACCCTCGCCGACAACCTGGCCATCGGCAAGGAGCTGCTGGCCCAGGCGCGCGCCGCCAAGATCATCCTTGAGGTCGAGATCACCCCGACCGGCGGCGAGGAGGACGGCGTCTCGCACGAGATCAACGACGAGCTGTACACCACCGTCAACGACGCCGTCCGCACCGCCGAGGCCCTGGGCCTGGGCGAGCAGGGCCGCTACCTGCTGGCCGCGTCCTTCGGCAACGTGCACGGCGTCTACAAGCCGGGCAACGTCGTGCTGAAGCCGGAGCTCCTGCGCGAGCTGCAGGACGAGCTCGGCAAGCAGTACGGCAAGACCGACCCGTTCGACTTCGTCTTCCACGGCGGCTCGGGCTCCACCGCGGAGGAGATCGCCACCGCGCTGGAGAACGGCGTCGTGAAGATGAACCTCGACACCGACACCCAGTACGCCTTCACCCGCCCGGTCGTGGACCACATCTTCCGCAACTACGACGGTGTGCTGAAGGTCGACGGCGAGGTCGGCAAGAAGAACACCTACGACCCGCGCACCTGGGGCAAGCTGGCCGAGGCCGGCATGGCCGCCCGCGTGACCGAGGCCGCGCAGCAGCTGCGCTCGGCGGGCACCCGCCTCAAGTAGGGCCCAGCAGCACCGGCCCGCTCCGCGCGGGCCGCGCACGACCTGACGGCCGTGCCCCCGGGAGACCTCTCCCGGGGGCACGGCCGTCGTCGTGCTCCGGCGCGGGTCAGCCGACCGCGACCCGGGCGCCGCCGCCCGGCGCGGCAGGCTCGCCGCGGGCCCGCCGGTAGTGCCGGGCGGCCTTCGCCCGGTTGCCGCACCCGGCCATCGAGCACCAGCGGCGCATGCCGTTGCGCGAGGTGTCCAGGAACCACAGCGGGTGGTGGTGCGGGCCCGCGCAGCTGCGGATGCGGTCCGGGGCGGTGCCGAGCAGCTGCAGGTAGTCGTCGAGGGCGAGCCAGCCCGCGAGCCACGCCGGGTCGTCGACCTCCACGGTGGTGGCCGGGCCGGCCTCGGTGAGCCGGTAGCGCAGGGTGCCCAGGCCGAGCAGCCGGTTGACCTCGCGGACGGCGTCCGGGCCGGCGGCGGCCTCCCCGGGGTGCTGCCGTCCGCCGGGCGGGGCGACGGCGGCGAGCAGCACCTCGCGGACGTGCCGGGTCGCGGCGAGCCCGGTGCCGTCGGCCGGGCACAGCCCGGTGAGGCCCGCCGACGACAGCCAGACGCGGTAGCCGTCGAGGCCGTCGAGCAGGTCGGCGGGGCCGGCGGCGGCGTCCCAGCGGGTGTTGAGCAGGTCGAGGGCGAGGGGTTCGCCGGGCAGGGGGCGCCGGTCCGCCGGGTCGCAGGTGCGGACGGCGGCGCCCGCGGGTCCGTGCCAGCGCGCCTCCGGCCGTCCCGCGCCGAGCGCGAGGTCGAGCAGGGTGACCCGGGCGTCCGCCAGGGCCGTGAGCGGTGTGCCGTGCGCGCGCATGGACTCCCCCGGCCGGCCGGGCCGCCGGCCCGGACCCTCCGGGCGGGCACTGCACGCGCAGTGCGGCGGCTCCCGGCCAGTCTGGCGCCGGGGCCCCGCGGGCCGGAACGGCCGCACGCCCGGTGTGCGCGCAACGGTCAGAGGCCGTGCGCGCCTCCATAACTGACCGGCGGGAATCTTTTCTAGCTTCGGAGGTGCCAGACCCGGACACGCAGATCCGAACGCCCGATGGGGAGAGTGAAGCACGATGGCTCAGGCCGAATCTGACCTGGCACAGCCGGGCGCCGAGGCGCCCAACGACCTTCTGACCGGCGATGCCTACCTGGAGAGCCTGCGTGACGGGCGCCAGGTGTACATCGACGGCGAGCTGGTCAAGGACGTCACGGAGCACCCGGCGTTCCGCAACGCGGCCCGCTCGATGGCGCACCTCTACGACGCGCTGCACCACCCGGACACCAAGGACATGATGACCACGGTCGACCGGTACACCGGCGCCCGGGTGCACCGGTTCTTCACCCCGGCCCACTCCGCGGACGACCTGGTCAAGGCCCGCGACGCGATCGAGCACTGGGCCCGCCTGAGCTTCGGCTTCATGAACCGGACGCCGGACTACAAGGCCTCCTTCATGGCCGGCCTGGCCGTGACGCACTCGTTCTACGAGCCCTTCGGCGACAACGCCCGTGCCTGGTACGAGAAGTACGCCCGCCAGGGCCTCTCGATCAGCCACGCGATCGTCAACCCGCCGGTCGACCGGCACAAGGCCGCGCACGACATCCCGGACGTCTACCTGAAGGTCGTCGAGGAGCGCGACGACGGCATCGTCGTCGAGGGCGCCAAGCTGATGGCGACCGCCTCGGCCCTCACCCACGTGGCGTTCGTCGGCCAGATCCACCTCGCCAACCTTGAGAAGGGCAAGGCCGAGGACATGGCCCTGGCCTTCATGGCGCCGCTCAACACGCCCGGCATGAAGGTGATCTGCCGGCCGTCGTACGAGAAGAAGGCCAACAGCCCGTTCGACAACCCGCTCTCCAGCCGGTTCGACGAGAACGACGCCGTCCTGGTCTTCGACAAGGCGTTCATCCCGTGGGAGAACGTGCTGATCTACCGGGACACCGAGAAGATCCACCAGTACTTCCCGCGGTCCGGCCTGCTCAGCCGCGGCTTCTTCCAGGGCGCGATCCGGATGGCCGTGAAGCTGGAGTTCATGGCCGGCATCCTCGACCGCGGCACCCGCCTCAACGGCACGGACAAGTTCCGCGGCGTGCAGGCCGGCCTCGGCGAGCTGCTCGCCTGGCGCCACCAGACCTGGGCCGTCACCACGGCCATGGCGATGGACCCGGAGGCGGGCGAGGGCGGCACCGTGCTGCCGCGCATGGACTACTCGGCCGGCTACCGGGCACTCGCCCCGATCAGCTGGGACCGCACCCACAAGTTCTTCGAGGAGCACCTGGCGGGCGCGCTGCTGATGACGCCCTCCAGCCACCTCGACCTGCAGAACCCCGAGCTGCGCCCGCTGTTCGACCGCTACTACCGCGGCTCGGGCACCACGGCGGAGGAGCGCGCCAAGCTGTTCAAGCTGGCCTGGGACGCGATCGGCTCCGAGTTCGGCGCCCGCCACGAGCTGTACGAGCTCAACTACGCGGGCGGCCCGGACCAGGTGCGCCTGGACACCCTGAACTGGACCCGGGCGGCCGGACTGCTCGACCAGTACGGCGACTTCGTGCAGAAGGCCATGGACGACTACGACCTCGACGGCTGGCGCAACGGCCGCTGGGCCGAGACCGACTGATCCGGCCGGTGCGGGCGGCCGCCCCGGCGGCCGCCCGCCTCGCTCACAGGAGGCGGTAATGAACCACGATCTACGCACTGTCATGCGTCACTTCGCGACCGGTGTCTGCGTCGTCAGCACCTACACGGACGGTGCCGAGGGGCGCCGGCACGACGCCATCACGGTCAACTCGCTGACCTCGGTCTCGCTGGACCCGGCGATCATCACCCTCTGCTTCCGGCACGACTCCCGCTTCCTCGCCGATCTCCGGACGGCCGGGGTGTGGGGCGTGTCGATCCTCGACCGCGAATCCGAGGGCCACGCACGGGCGTTCGCCAAGGACCCGGAATCCCGCCAGGCCTCGATGGCCTCCGCCGCGCACAGCTTCGGCGACGCCACCGGCGTGCTGCTGCTGGAGGCGGCCGGCTGGATGGAGGTCGCGTACCGCGACGAGCTCGTCATCGGCGACCACGTGATGGTGATCGGCGAGGTCGTGCGGCTCGGCGCCGCCGACTCCACCGCGCCGCTCATCTTCCTGCAGGGCGGATTCCACACCCTCGAACTCACCCGTTCCTGATCTACGGAGATCGCACCACCATGAGCAAGAACCGCTACAAGAGACCCCTGATCGCCTCGTCGGCCGCGGCAGCGCTGCTCGGGACCGCCGCACTGGTGGCCCCGACCGCGACCTCGGCCAGCGCCGCGGTCGACACCACACCGGTGAAGGTCTGTCTGACCGGCACCACGAGCACCACGAACGAGGTCAACGTCACGCTGCCGAAGGTCGCGGTCGAGCCGGTGCTCCAGTCGACCCCGTCGTACCTCGGCCCGTGCGCCGCGTACGGCACGCCGAGCGCGCTGGGCAACGGCAACGTGCGGACGTACGCCCAGCAGGACGCGACCGGCAAGCCGCTCTCGATCGGGTTCGTCTTCCCGAAGACCACCCTGCAGAACCTGCCGACCACGATGACGGACCAGCACCACTGCTTCGACATCAACGGCAACGGCGTCGTCGACGAGCACACCGAGTGCATGGGCGGCCACGAGCGTCCGCTCGACCTGCCGGCCGCGCTCACCGGCTCCTCGGGCATCCCGTACAAGTGGGCGCTGCTGAACTTCAACTCGATGGGCCACGGCCCCGAGGGCATCTACGACACCCCGCACTTCGACTTCCACTTCTACGTGCAGCCGAAGGCCGAGCGGGACGCGATCCGCCCCGGACCGTGCGCGCTCGCGATCAACTGCGAGGACTTCGCCACGGCGACGAAGCCGATCCCGGCGCCGTACCTGCCGGCCGGCTACGTCGACAACGGCGTGGCCGAGGTCGCGATGGGCAACCACCTGATCGACCAGAGCTCGCCGGAGTGGCACGGCACGCCGTTCACCCAGACGTTCATCTACGGCGCCTACGACGCGAAGATCAGCTTCCTGGAGCCGATGATCACGAAGGCGTACTTCGACGGCCTGGCCTCCGGCGCGAACCCGAGCACGTGCTTCCCGATACCCCAGCCGCAGGCCTGGCAGGTCTCCGGGTACTACCCGAAGAACTACTGCATCAAGTACCGGGCCAACCGCGGCGACTTCACCGTCTCGATGGAGAACTACCAGCACAGCTGAGCCATCCCACCGGCAGGGCTCTCCCCCGTCCTGCCACAGGCCCGGCACCCGGGGGACACCCCCGCTCCCGGTGCCGGGCCACACCCACAGGCCGTTCGGATACTCGGAGGAGAGCGCATGGACGGCGCCGGACATCCACGAGTGGCAGGAATCTGACATGTCATCGGCGATCTCACTCGCAGTCATCGGAGGCGGGGCCTCGGCGGTCTGCCTGATCGATGCCCTGGCCCAGCGGGACACCGCCCCGGGCAGCATCACGGTCTTCGAGCCCTCGCCGCACCTGTGGCGGGGCCGGGCGTACCAGTCCGACACCACGACGGTCCGGGTCAACGCGACCCCCGACGACATGTCGGTCCGGGCCGGGGACTTACGGCACTTCGAGCGCTGGCTCATGACCCGCGACCGCATCCTCGGGCTCCCCGAGGGCACCACCGGACTCGATCCGAAGGCCGGCGCCCGGTTCGCACCGCGCACCGAGTACGGGGAGTACCTGGAGCAGACCGCGCACGCGGCGCTCGCCAAGCTGCGGCTGCGCGGCTGGCGGGTCGACCTGGTGAGCGAGTCCGTGACCTCGGCGAACCTCGCCGCCGGGCGCGCCATGCTGCGCACCAACGAGGGCCGGGTCCGTGCCTTCGACTACGCGGTGCTCTGCGTCGGCGGAGACAGCCCCAAGGACGTGTACGGGCTCAACGGCAACCAGGGATTCGTCGCCGACCCGTACCCGATCACCCAGAAGCTGCAGGCCGTCGGCCCCGACCAGCACGTCGCGGTGGTCGGCAGCGGCCTGACCTCCGTCGACATCATCATCTCGCTGGCCTCCCGCGGCCACCGCGGCCGGATCAGCCTGCTCTCCCGCCGCGGCATGCTGCCGGGCGTCCGCCAGAAGCCGGTGCACTTCGACCTGAAGCACGTCACCCCGGAGCGGATGCAGCGGCTGTCGAAGCGCCAGACGAGCCTGCGGATCGCCGAGATCGCCGACCTCATCGGCAAGGAGTTCGCCGAGGCCGGCGCCGACCTGACCGCCGTGATCGAGGAGATCACCGGCGCCCACCGCGAGGACCCGGTGGAGCGGCTGCGCCGCCAGCTCTCCGAGGTCGACTCCCCCGACCTCGGCCTGCGCATCCTGCAGCGGGCCGTGCCCGACACCGGCCCCGACATCTGGCCGCTGCTCTCCGAGCGCGACAAGGTCGAGCTGCTGCGCACCCACTACCGCACCATCATGAGCCTCTGCTGCCCGATGCCGCCGAGCAGCGCCAACGAGCTGCTGCGCCTGGCCGACGAGGGCCGGCTCTCGATCATCTCCGGCCTGCAGGACATCTCCGCGGCCCCCGACGGCGGCTTCACCGTCGAGACCTCCGAGCAGGAGGCGTTCCGCGCGGACGTCGTCATCAACGCCGTCAACGCCTCCGAGGGCAAGATCCCGAACGCCGCCGCGCCGCTGGTCAACTCCCTGACCCGCAACCGGCTCGCGGACCGCCACCCGCACGGCGGCCTGCACATCGCCCGCGCCACCAGCCGCCTCGCGGTCGAGGGCAGGCCCGAGCCCCGCTGGTACGCGCTCGGCAACATCGCCGCCGGCACGCTCTTCTTCACCTTCGGCATCCCCTCGCTGGTCGACCGCAGCCAGGACATCGTCCGCGCCGTCCTCGCCCACTCCGACCGGATCGCCGGCCTGCGCGCCGAACGCGTCCTGCAGCACGCCTGACACCGCGGCCCCGCCGCACGAGCACCCGTACCCGCACCGCACCGCACCGCACCCGCACGAGCACCCGCACGAGCCACAGCCGAAGGAGAGCACCCCCGTGACCACGACCACCCCGAGCTACCTCGCGGACACCGCCACCGGTCTGCCGCTGCCCGGCGACGCCGCGTTCGCGAGCCCGGCCGAGGAGCGCAGGCACCGCAAGCAGCGGCTCGCCGCCTCGCTGCGCCTCTTCGGCAAGTACGGCTTCGGCGAGGGCATCTCGGGCCACATATCCGTCCGGGATCCGGAGCTGCCCGGCCACTTCTGGGTCAACCCGTTCGGTGTCTCCTTCAAGCGGGTGACCGTCGGCGACCTCATCCTGGTCGACTCCACCGGCGCCGTGGTCGAGGGCCGGCACAAGGTCAACCCGAGCGCCTTCGTCATCCACTCCGCCATCCACGACCTCAACCCGGACGCGGAGGCCGCCGCACACGGCCACACCGCGCACTCCCGGGCCCTGGGGTCGCTCGGCCGGCTGCTGGACCCGATCGACCAGGAGTCGGCGGCGTTCTACGGCAAGCAGGTGCTGTACGGCGAGTACGAGGGCCCCTCGGTCGCCGTCGAGCAGGGCCGCGACATCGCCGAGAAGCTCGGCGACAACCGGGCGATCCTGCTGCGCCACCACGGCCTGATCACGGTCGGCGGGTCGCTGGAGGAGGCCGTGCACTGGTTCTTCACCTTCGACAGCTGCGCCGAGGTGCAGCTGCTCGCCCTCGCCGCGGGCACCCCGGAGAGCTTCACCCACGAACAGGCCCTCTCGGCCGGCGCCGGCTTCGGCGACGCCCAGCTCGGCCGCTTCAGCTTCCAGCTGCTCTGGGACGAGATCGTCCACGAGCAGCCCGACCTGCTCGACGAGTGACGACCCGTCGGGCACCCGCACCCGCACACGACACGGAGGAGTGGTCATGAAGGTTCTGCTGTTCGGTGCCACCGGCAACATCGGCCGTGCCATCGCCGCCGAACTCGCCGCCCGCGGGCACGAGGTCACCGGCGTGACCCGCTCCGCAGGCGCCGGCACCGGCTCGGCCGTCCCGCTGGTCGCCGGTGACGTCGCCGACGCCGAGCAGGTGGCCGAGCTCGCCCAGGGCCACGACGTGGTCGCCTCCGCGGTCGGCCCGCGGATCGGCGCCGACGACGACCGCACCATCATCCTCGGCGCCGCCGACGGCCTGATCGGCGGCCTGCGCAAGGCCGGCCTGCGGCGCCTCGTCGTGCTCGGCGGCGCCGGCAGCCTGCGCGCCGCCGACGGCACCCGGGTCGTCGACGACCCGCACTTCCCCGAGCTGTGGAAGGCCAACGCCCTCGCCCAGATCGAGGCGCTCGGCCGCTACCGCGAGGCCGACGACCTCGACTGGACGTACATCTCGCCGGCCAAGCTGATCGAGCCGGGCGAGCGCACCGGGGTCTACCGGCTCAGCGGCGACGACCTGCTCGTCGACGCGGAGGGCCGGACCCGGATCAGCATCCCGGACTACGCGGTCGCCTTCGCCGACCAGATCGAAGGCGGGCAGGCCCTGCGGACCAGGGTCTCCGTCGCCTACTGACGGACGACCTGCCCCCGCGTACCGCGGACCGCCGGCCCCCACCCGGCGGTCCGCACCTCGAATCGGCACCATCGGCCCGTACGGGCGCCGGCCCCACCCGGCGCCCGGCGGGCCACCATCCGGAGGGAACCGAACACCATGTCATCCACCGACGCCAGGGCCAAGGGCGGGGGCGCGGTCGTCGCCATCCTCGGCGCACTCACCGCGCTCGGCCCGCTGTCCAACGACACCTACCTGCCCGGCCTGCCCGACCTCACCCACGACCTGAACGCCAGCGCCTCGGCGGGGCAGCTCAGCCTCACCGCCTGCCTGCTCGGCCTCGGCTTCGGGCAGCTCTTCGCCGGCCCGATCTCGGACGCCGCCGGCCGCCGCAAGCCGCTGCTGTGGGGCCTGGCCGTCTACACCGTGGCGGCCCTGCTGTGCGCCGTCGCGCCGAACATCTGGCTGCTCGTCGCGCTGCGCGCGGTGCAGGGCCTCGGCGGCGCGGTCGGCATCGTCATCGCCGCCGCGATCGTCCGCGACAAGCACGAAGGCGCCGCGGCCGCCAAGTACTTCGCCCTGCTGATGCTGATCACCGGCCTGGCGCCGGTGCTCGCCCCGGTGGCCGGCGGCCAGCTGCTGCGCTTCACCTCGTGGCACGGCATCTTCACCCTGCTCGGCATCCTCGGTGCGCTCATGCTCGCCGTCGTCGCCGTCGCCCTGCCGGAGACCCACCCGGTCGCGAGGCGCCGCACCGGCGGCCTGCGGGCCACCGGTCCGGTCTTCCGGAAGCTGCTGTCGGACCGCGTGTTCGTCGGCTACAACCTGGCCTGCGGCCTGGCGTTCGCGGCGATGTTCGCCTACATCGCCGGCTCGCCGTTCGTCCTGCAGGACATCCACGGCATGTCGCCGCAGGGCTTCAGCGCGGTCTTCGCGGTCAACGCCGCCGGCCTGGTGATCGCCGCGCAGATCTGCGGCCGGATCGTGCACCGCACCGGCCCGCGCGCGCTGCTGGCCACCGGCCTCTCCGGCTCCGCGGTGGGCGGCCTCGGCCTGCTGGTCACGGTGCTCGCCGGCGGCGGTCTCGTGCCGCTGCTCGTCGCGCTGTTCGTGGTCGTCTCCAGCGTGGGCCTCGTCATGCCGACCGCGACCGCGCTGGCCCTCCAGGACCACGGCGACTCGGCGGGTTCGGCGGCCGCCCTGCTCGGCCTGTCGCAGCACGTCATCGGTGCGGCCGTGGTGCCGCTGGTCGGTCTCGCCGGCGAGAGCACGGCGGTGCCGATGGGCATCGTCATCGCGGTGCTGGGCGTCGGCGCCCTCGGCTCGTTCGCGGCGCTGACCCGCGGGGCGGCCGCCCCGGCCGCCCCGGCGGCCGCCGGTGTGCCGGAGGCCGTCGCCGAGCAGGCCGCGCACGCCTGATCCTCCCCGGCCGCCCCGCCCGGCACCCGCCCGGCGGGGCGGCCGCACCCCTCCTCCTCGCCCGCCGTCCCCCCTGCTGCGCCGCAGCGCCCGCCGTGCCCTGCCGCGCCCCGTCATGCCCGTCATGCCCGTCATGCCCCGGAACCACGGAACACCGCTCCCCTCGGTTGCCGTCACGCCCAGCCGCACGTTTCCACTTCACGAGCCGGAGATCGCCATGCCGTTCGGAACCTCGACCCAGACCCTGCCCCGGGAGGAGTCCTGGCGGACCCTGCCCGCCGCCCAGCAGCCCGACTGGCCCGATCCAGAGGCGCTGGAGGAGGTCTACGACGAACTGCGCACCTACCCGCCGCTGGTCTTCGCGGGCGAGTGCGACAACCTCACCGCGCGCCTGGCCGCCGTCGCCCGGGGCGAGGCGTTCCTGCTGCAGGGCGGCGACTGCGCGGAGACCTTCGACGGCGTCTCCGCCGACCAGATCCGCTCCAAGCTGAAGACCATGCTGCAGATGGCCGCCGTGCTCACCTTCGGCGCCTCCGTGCCGGTGGTGAAGGTCGGCCGGATCGCCGGCCAGTACTCCAAGCCCCGCTCGCAGCCGACCGAGACCCGCGACGGCGTCACCCTGCCCACGTACCGCGGCGACTCGGTGAACGGCCTGGAGTTCTCGGCGGAGGCCCGCACGCCGGACCCGAAGCGGCTGCTGCGGATGTACCACCACTCCGCGGCCACCCTCAACCTGGTGCGCGCCTTCATCTCCGGCGGCTACGCCGACCTGCGCGAGGTGCACTCCTGGAACCAGGACTTCGTGCGCACCTCCCCGGCCGGGCAGCGGTACGAGCAGCTCGCCGAGGAGATCGACTCCGCGCTGTCGTTCATGCGGGCGTGCGGGGTCGACCCGACCGAGCTGCACCGCACCGAGTTCTACACCAGCCACGAGGCGCTGATCCTCGACTACGAGTGCGCGCTCTCGCGGCTCGACAGCCGCTCCAACGAGCGGTACGACGTCTCCGGGCACATGATCTGGATCGGCGAGCGCACCCGTCAACTCGACGGCGCGCACCTGGAGTTCGCCTCCAAGGTGCGGAACCCCATCGGGGTGAAGCTGGGCCCGACCACCACGGTCGACCAGGCCCTCACCCTGATCGACCGGCTCGACCCGAAGCGCACCCCCGGCCGGCTGACCTTCATCACCCGCATGGGTGCGGAGAAGATCCGCGACCTGCTGCCCGACCTGGTCGAGAAGGTCACCGCCGAGGGCGCCCAGGTCGCCTGGGTCTGCGACCCGATGCACGGCAACACCTTCACCGCGTCCACCGGCCACAAGACGCGCAGCTTCGACGCGGTGCTGGACGAGGTCGGCGGCTTCTTCGACGTGCACCGCGGCCTCGGCACCCACCCCGGCGGCATCCACGTGGAGATCACCGGCGACGACGTCACCGAGTGCGTCGGCGGCGGCTTCGGCCTGGTCGCCGAGGACCTCCACCAGCGCTACGAGTCGGCCTGCGACCCGCGCCTCAACCGCAGCCAGTCGCTCGACCTCGCCTTCCTCGTCGCCGAGATGTACCGCGGCCGCGGCACCTCGTCGAGCAGCCGGGCGGTGCGCTGATGCGGGCCGTCCGCGGGGCCGTTCAGGTCGACCGGGACGACCCGGGCGAGGTCATGGAAGCCACCCGGCTGCTGCTGGAGGAGATCATGGCGGCCAACTCGCTCGTCCACGACGACCTGGTCTCCATCCTCTTCACCGCCACCCCCGACCTGCGCAGCGGTTTCCCCGCCCGCGCCGCCCGCGACCTCGGTCTCACCGACGTGCCGCTGATGTGCGCCCAGGAGCTGGACATCGACGGCGGCCTGCCGCGCACCGTCCGGGTGCTGGTGACCGCCGAGACCCCGCTCCCCCGCGACCGCGTCCGCCACGTCTACCTCGGCGGCGCCCGCGCCCTGCGGCCCGACCTGGCGGAACGCATGGCAGGTGCCCGGTGATCCGTACCGCCGCCGTGGTCGGGGCGGGCCTGATCGGCACCTCGGTCGCGCTGGCACTGAGCAGACGCGGGGTGCTGGTGCACCTCATCGACACCGACGCGGACGCCGTCCGCACCGCCGTCGCACTCGGCGGCGGTGTGGACTGCGCGCCGGAACAGCCCGTCGACATCGCCGTGCTGGCGGTGCCGCCGAGCTCGATCGGCCGGGTGCTCGCCGAGCATCAGCGCCGCGGGCTCGCCCACACCTACACCGACGTGGCCAGCGTCAAGCACGAGCCCGAGCTGGCCGTGCTCGACGCGGCCCCCGACCCGACCAGCTTCGTGGGCGGCCACCCGATGGCCGGCGGCGAGCGCTCCGGGCCGCTGGCGGCATGCGCCAACCTCTTCGAGGGCCGCACCTGGGTGCTGACCACGTGCTCGCACACCTCCCGCGAGACGCTCAACCGGGCCCTGGCCGTGGTGGCGATGTGCGGGGCCGTACCGGTGGTCATGGAGGCCACCGCGCACGACCGGGCCGTGGCCCTGGTCTCGCACGCCCCGCACGTGGTGGCGGCGCTGATGGCGGCCCGGCTGGAGCACGCGCCCGAGGAGGCGTCCCGGCTGGCCGGGCAGGGCGTGCGCGACATGACCCGGATCGCCGGCGGCGACCCCGGCCTGTGGGGCGACATCCTGGAGGCCAACGCCACCGCGGTCGCGGACGTGCTCGCGGAGTTCGCCGACGACCTCGCGACGACCGTGACCGCGCTGCGCAGCCTCGCCGAGGTCGACGCCGCCAAGCGGGCGGAGGAGATGACCCGCGTGATCGACCTGCTCGGCCGCGGCAACGCCGGCCGGGCCCGCCTGCCCGGCAAGCCGGGAGCGGCGGGCGGCGCCCTGGTGCCCGTGGTGATCGGCGACCGTCCGGGCGAGCTGGCGCGGCTGTTCGCCGCCGTGCACGAGACGGGCATCAACGTCGAGGACGTCTCCATCGACCACTCCACCGGCCGGCCCAGCGGCCTGGTCGAACTCGTGGTGTCGACCGACACGGCCGGTCTGCTCGCCGACCGGCTGCTGGCCGCGAACTGGACCGTCCAGCGGATCCGCCCGGTCTACCCGACCGCGACCGCGCGGCCGTACGGCGGCCCGGAGCGCGAGACCCCCGCACGGCTCTCCGTGCCGGGCTGACGGAGGACCGGAGATGACCCTGGTCCACGTCCTCGGCGGACCCAACCTCGACCGGCTCGGCCTCGCCGCGGACGGCCCGGACGGACCCGGCGCCTACGCCGCGCTCGTCCGGCTCTGCCAGGACACCGCCGGGGCCCTCGGCCTGCGCGCCGTGGTGCTGCGCACCGAGAGCGAGGCCGAGCTGGTCGGCTGGCTGCACCGGGTGGCGGCGGAGCGCGTGCCGCTGGTGCTCAACCCGGCGGCCCTCACCCACTGCTCGTACCCGGTGCGGGACGCCCTCGCGCTGCGCCGGGCGCCGGCGGTCGAGGTGCACCTGTGCAACCCGTACGCGCGTGAGCCGTTCCGGCGGATCTCGGTGCTGTCCGACGTGGTCGACGGCACCGTGACCGGCCTCGGGCCGGACTCCTACCGGCTCGGCCTGCACGCCGTCGCCCGCCTCGCCGGGGCGGGCGCCCCCCATCAGGAGCGTCAAGGAGCCAGCGCGTGACCACCACCGCCCGAGGGGCGACGGCCCGCATCCCGGGGTCGAAGAGCATCACCAACCGGGCGCTGCTGCTGGCCGCGGCCGCCCTCGGCCCGAGCCTGCTGCGGGCGCCGCTGGTCAGCGACGACACGGTGGCCTTCCGGCAGGCCCTGGAGGCGCTCGGCGTGCCGGTGACCGGGCAGGACGACGGCTGGCGGGTCACCGGCACGGGCCGCGGCCCGCACGGCCGGGCCCGGATCTGGTGCGAGGACGCCGGCACCGCCGCCCGGTTCCTGCCGGTGCTGGCGGCGGCCGGGTCGGGCCGGTTCGAGGTGGACGGCACCCCGCAGCTGCGGGCCCGCCCGCTCGGGCCGCTCGCCGACGCGCTGGTGCGGCTCGGCGCCGGCGTCACCGCCGGCCCGGACGGCGGCCTGCCGCTGGTGATCACCACCACCGGCCTGCAGGGCGGCGAGATCGCGCTGGACTCCACCACGAGCAGCCAGTACCTGACCGGCCTGCTGCTCTCCGCCCCGCTGATGCGCACCCCGCTGACGGTGCACGCGGCGGGCCTGGTCAGCCGCCCCTACATCGACATGACGGTCGCGCTGATGCGCCGCTTCGGGGCCACCGTCGAGGAGGGCCCGGGCGGGAGCCTGCGGGTGAGCGGCGCCTACCGGGCGACCGACCTGCGGATCGAACCCGACGCCTCCACCGCGTCGTACGTGTTCGCGGCGGCCGCCGTCACCGGCCGGTCGGTGACCGTGCCCGGGCTGGGCCGCGACAGCCTGCAGGGCGACCTGCGCTTCGTGGAGGTGCTGCGCCGGGCGGGCGCCCGGGTGGAGATCGGCGCCGAGGACACCACGGTGACCGGCACCGGGCCGCTGCGCGGCGGTTTCGACGTCGACATGGGCGACATCTCGGACACCTTCATGACGCTCGCCGCGATCGCCCCGCTGGCGGACGCGCCGATCACCGTGCACGGCATCGCGCACGCCCGGTGGAAGGAGTCGGACCGGATCGCCGCCGTGGCCGGCAACCTGCGCACGCTGGGCGTCGAGGTGACCGAGGGGCCGGACCGGCTCACCGTGCACCCGGGGCCCGTCCGTCCGGGCCTGATCGCCTGCCACCGCGACCACCGGATCGCGATGTCCTTCTCGGTGCTGGGCCTGCGGGTACCGGGCATCACGCTGGACGACCCGGCGTGCGTGGGCAAGACCTTCCCGGAGTTCCACACGGAGTTCGGCCGGCTCTTCGGCTGACGGCACGGGCCGCCGTCCCGGACGGCACCACGACAGGAGGGGCGCCACCCGCGGCGGGTGGCGCCCCTCCTGTCGTGGTGCCGGTGCGGCGGCGTCAGTGGCGCCAGCCGGCGGCGGCGCGGAGCACGGTGTCGTTGGCGGACGGCTCGCCGACGGTGATCCGCACGCCGTCGGCGCCGTACGGCCGGACGGCGGCGCCGAGCACGGCGCACGCCTCGGTGAACTCGGCGGTGCGGTCGCCGAGGCGCAGCCAGACGAAGTTGGCGTCGCTGTCGGGCAGGCCGAAGCCGAGCTCGCGCAGGGCGGCGGTGACCCGGTCCCGCTCCTTCACCAGCAGCTCGACCCGGGCGAGGAGTTCGTCCTCGGCGGCCAGCGAGGCCGTCGCGGCGTCCTGGGCGAGCTGGCTGACGCCGAACGGCAGCCCGACCTTGCGGAGCACGGCGGCCACGTCGGGGTGCGCGACGGCGTAGCCGATGCGCAGGCCGGCGAGACCGTACGCCTTGGAGAAGGTGCGGAGCACGACGACGTTGCCGTGGGTGCGCTGGAACTCCATGCCGTCGGCGGCCTCGGGGTCGCGGACGAACTCGATGTACGCCTCGTCGAGGACGACGAGGACGTCGGCGGGCACGCGGTCGAGGAAGCGGGCGAGTTCGGCGCGGCGGACGACCGTGCCGGTGGGGTTGTTGGGGGTGCAGAGGAAGATGATGCGGGTGCGGTCGGTGACGGCGTCGGCCATGGCGTCGAGGTCGTGCGTCTCGTCCGGACGCAGCGGCACCCGTACGGACGTGGCTCCGCAGACGTCCGCCATGATCGGGTAGGCCTCGAACGACCGCCAGGCGTACAGCACTTCGTCACCGGGACCGGCGGCGGCCCGGACGAGCAGCCGGCCGACGGCCACCGAGCCGGTGCCGAAGACGAGGCGGTCGGCGGGCACCGCGAGGCGGTCGGCGAGGGCTTCGCCGAGCGCGGTGCAGGCCGGGTCGGGGTAGCGGTTGATGCGGCCGGCCTGGCGGCGGACGGCGGCGACCACGGCGGGCAGCGGCGGGTACGGGTTCTCGTTGGACGAGAGCTTGAGGTTCTCGCAGCCCTGGCGTGGCACGCGGCCGGGCACGTACTCCGGCACGGCGGCCAGGGCGGCTCTGAGCCGGGGGGCGTCGTAGCGGCTCATGGCGGTTGCCTCCTGCGGTCGGGGTCCGATCAGGTCGGGTTGAAGGGCGAGGGTGCGGCGAACTTCCAGCGCAGGGTGGTGAAGTCGCGGACCTCGACCACCTGCTCGACGGCGAACTCCACCAGCCGCAGGGCGCCCTGGACGGCCTTGGTGCGGCTCTCGTCCCAGTCGATGCGGGCCGTGCCGGAGACGTGCAGCGCGTGCCCGGACTCCCAGTCGAGGAAGGTCAGGCCGCAGGCGGGGTCGAGCTGGAGGTTGCCGAGGGTCATGTAGAAGGAGTTGCCGAAGTAGTCGGGCCAGACGATCCGGTCGGGTGCGGTGACCTGCACGAAGCCCGGGGCGCCGCCGCGGTGCGAGGCGTCGGCGCCGTGCTGGGGCGCCCGGCTGGCGATGAAGAAGGTGTCGGCGCCGGTGATCCAGGCCTGCTGGCCGGCGTCGAGCACGGTCGAGCGGCGGACCTCCGGGGTGAGGGGGCCGGGGCGGTCCGGGCGCAGCACGCGCTGCTGGAGGTACTTGGGGCAGTTGCCGAGCACCTGCTCGGTGGTGACGACGAGGACGTCGCCGTCGCGCTCGGCGGTGCCGTTGATCCGGATGCGCTGGCTGGTCTGCGGTTCGATCGCGAGCATGCCGATGTCGCGCCGTCCGTCGAAGACGGTCTCCAGCGGATCGCCGGGCACCGGAAGGGCCTTGACGTGGATGGTGTGGGTGTCCACGGCGCCGGTGAAGCCGCGCGGGCCGGTGAGGACGGTCGACCAGGCCGCGCCCGCGCCGTCCACCCCGCCGATCACGATCATCCGCTGGCGGCGCAGGAACATGTCGAACTGGGGCGGGATCGCGGAGTCGAACATCGGCGAGCCCCAGCCGGGGTTGCCCTCGCCGGCCCGCTGCTGCACCGCCTGCTCACCTTCGTGGTACGGCGTCTTGACCATCGGTCGGCCCTCTCTGTGCGGGTGTTCGGGGTTCGGGGCTTTCGGGGCTTTCGGGTTTTTCGGGATGCCAGGGGTGTTCGGGGTTCGTACACACCGGGTGCACGGGCGGGTGCCGGGGTTCGTGTCGGGACGGTTGCCCGGTCACGGCCGCGGGCCGGGTCCGGGGCGATCCCCCCGGACCCGGCCCGCGGTGTGCGGTCGGCGCCGCCGGTCAGGCGTGCTTGCCGATCAGCAGCACGGTGTCGACGACCCGGTTGGAGAAGCCCCACTCGTTGTCGTACCAGCCCGCGACCTTCACCTGGCGGCCGCCGATGACCTTGGTGAGGCCGGCGTCGTAGATGCAGGAGGCGGGGTCGGTGACGATGTCCGCGGAGACGAGCGGCTCGTCGGTGTAGCGCAGGATGCCGGCGAGCGGCCCCTCGGCGGCCGCCGCGAACAGCGCGTTGACCTCCTCGACCGTGGTGTCGCGGCCGACGGTGACGGTGAGGTCGGTGACCGAGCCGACGGTGACGGGCACGCGCAGGGCGTAGCCGTCGAGCTTGCCGTTGAGCTCGGGCAGCACCTGGCCGATGGCCTTCGCGGCACCCGTGCTGGTGGGCACGATGTTGCCGGCGGCGGCGCGGGCCCGGCGGAGGTCCTTGTGCGGACCGTCCTGGAGGTTCTGGTCCTGCGTGTAGGCGTGCACGGTGGTCATCAGGCCGTGCTCGATGCCCAGCGCGTCGTTGAGCACCTTCGCCAGCGGGGCGAGGCAGTTGGTGGTGCAGGAGGCGTTGGAGACGATGGTGTGCACGTTCTCGTCGTACGCCTCGTCGTTGACGCCGAAGGCGATGGTGAGGTCCTGGTTGGTGGCCGGGGCCGAGATGATCACCTTGCGGGCGCCGGCGGCGAGGTGCGCCTTGGCCTTCTCCGCGTCGGTGAACACGCCGGTCGACTCCACGACGACGTCCACGCCGAGCTTGCCCCAGGGCAGGTCGGCGGGGTTGCGCTCGGCGGTCACGCGGATGGTGCGGCCGTCCACGACGATCTCGCCCGCGCCGGCGGTCACCGGCACCGGGAGCTTGCCCAGCGTGCTGTCGTACTTCAGGAGGTGGGCCAGGGTCGCAGCGTCGGTCAGATCGTTGATCGCCACGATCTCGATGTCGGCGTTCTGCTCAAGTGCGGCGCGGAGGAAGCTGCGGCCGATCCGGCCGAATCCGTTGATGCCTACCTTGATTGCCACGGGTGGGGCCCCTTCTGGTGGGTGCACAGGGAGCGCGCGCAGCGCCGGTGATCCGCGCGCCCGGCACTGATCTGTACCGCCGACGCTAGGCGGGCGCCCGGGCCCGGTCTTGCCGATTCGCGCACGGCTTGTTGCGAGTTGACGCATGATCCGCCCTGACGGCTTCCCACCCGGCAGCCGCATCAGTACTGCCGATCAAACCCGGATACCTTCGAGAAGGTATGTTTTCATGATGGAGGGGTCCGCCCTCCCGGAGCGGACCGGGTTGTCAGCGATCGGCCTCATGTCCCACGGGGGAGCCATGGATGTTGTGCGCACCGAGACCCAGCCACCCGACCGGGTCCTCCTGCAGCCTCAGGCCGAGCACGTCAGCGAGGTCAGCCTCGGACGCGTCCGGATCACGATCGTCGAGGGCGGCCCGCAGGACGCCCCCGGTGACGACGTACGGCTGCCGCCGCACCGCACCCGCGCCGGCGAGGCCTACCTCAGGGTCAGCTGCCCGCTCGCCGATCCCTTCGCCGTGCCCGAGCTGCTCCGCCAACTCGCGGACCAGGGAGCCCTTCCCGCCGACCGCACCGCCGAGCTGCTCGCCCGCGGCATCAGCGGACTCGTCGCGCAGGCCTGCGCCGACTACATGGACCGCGGCCCGCAGGGCCCCGCTGTGACCCGGAGTTCGGGCCTCGCCCGCCGCGCCATGCTGCAGCGCGTCAAGCACTTCGCGCGCAGCCGGCTCGCCGACCCCGAGCTGAAGCCCGAGATGCTCGCCCAGCACCACCACATCTCGCTGCGCTACCTGCAGAAGCTCTTCCAGGAGCACGGCGAGAGCCCCGCCAGCTGGATCCGCGACGAACGGCTCCACCGCTGCCGCACCGAGCTGAGCGACCCGCGGCTCGCCCACCTCACCATCGCCATGATCGGCGAGCGCTCCGGCCTGTACGGGGCCTCGCACTTCAGCCGGCTGTTCCGGGACCGCTACGGCATCTCGCCGCGCGCGTACCGGCGCGACCACACCGCCCTGGACGAGGCCGCCTGACGCACCGCCGCACCCGCGGGCGGCCGCTCCGCATGCCCGGCCGGTACCGACGCACCGCCGGACCGGCGCAGGCCGTACCGACGCACGCCCCGACGGATCCACCCGGGACGACCGGCGCCGCCCGGTCCCGACCGAAAGGCCCTCTCCTTGTCCAGCTTCGAATACCCCGGCGAGTTCTACGAGGTGATCCGCAAGGATTTCCGCGACCTCGCCGCGGAGACCGAGTTCCTCGCCTCCTACCTGCCGCCCGGCGGCCGGGTGCTCGACATCGGCAGCGCCACCGGCGGCAACCTGCGGGCGCTCGCCGCGCTCGGCCACCCCGGCACCGGCCTGGACCAGAGCGCCGCGTTCACGGCGTACGCCGCCGCGGCCGCCACCGAACCGGGCTCCGCCGAGGTCGAGTACGTGCACACCCGCGCCGAGGACCACACCACCGACCACCGCTACGACCTGGTGTACAGCCTCTTCAGCACCCTCAACCAGCTGACCAGGGCCGAGCTCCGGCAGCTCCTGGAGTCCGTCCACGGCTGGCTCGCGCCCGGCGGCCACGTCGTCATCGACATCGGCCACCTGCTCAACTTCGTCGACGGCTACCAGCCGCACATCATCGCCCACCACCAGGGCGACGGCCTCCTCGTCACCCGCCTCGCCCGGCAGTCGGTGCACGCGCACCGCGCCGTGTGGCGCAACGAGGAGACCATCATCGCGCGCGGCGGCGACGGCACCGTCTCGATGTACGCCAACTTCTTCGACCAGACGGTCTTCACCGCCCCCGAGGTGCGCGACCTGCTCCTCGACGCCGGCTTCGAGGTGGTCGCCGAGTACGGCGGCTTCCGCAAGGAGCCCGGGCCGCGCATAGGCCGCGGCCCGCTGCTGTTCGTCGCCCGTTCCGCCACGACCGGCCAGGAGGCCGCCGCATGACCGCGCCCGCCGTCACCCGCACCCTGCCGCTCGCCCTCCTGGACGGCGGCCCCGCACCCGAGTTCCCGGTGCCCGACCTCGGCTCCGCGCTCGTGCGCGCCGCCGGCCGGCCCGACGCCGGACGCCTGCACTTCGTCCGCCCGGACGGCTCCGCCGTCGACCTCGGCTACCCCGACCTCCTCGACGCCGCCCGGCGCATCCTCACCGGCCTGCGGGCCGGCGGCGCCGAGCCCGGCGACCGGGTGCTGCTCCAGATCCGGAACGCCCCGGACCAGCTGGCCGCGTTCTGGGCCGCGGTGCTCGGCGGCCTCGTGCCGATCCCGGTGCCGCCCGGCCGCGCCGACGCCCCCGAGGCCGCCGCCCAGCAGCTGGAGTGGATCTGGTCCGGCTACCAGCGCCCCTGGGTGGTCGTCGGCGACGACGGGGCCGCCCCCGGCCCCGCGATGGCCGGGACCGGCCGCTGGCTCGGCCGCACCGGCGAGCTCCGCACCAACGAGCCCGCCGCCGACCTGCACCGGGCCGCCCCGGACGACCTCGCCGTGCTGCTGCTCACCTCCGGCAGCACCGGCGTGCCCAAGGCCGTCGCCCTCACCCACCGCAACATCCTGGCCCGCTCGACGGCCACCGCCGCCGTGCGCCGCCTCGACGCCACCAGCCGCTCCTTCAACTGGATGCCGCTGGACCACATCGGCGGCCTGGTGATGTTCCACGCCCGGGACGTGCTGCTCGCCTGCACCCAGGTGCACGCGGGCACCGACTGGATCCTGGAGGACCCGACCCGCTGGTTCGACCAGATCTCCCGGCACCGCTGCGACACCACGTGGGCACCGAACTTCGCGTTCAACCTGGTCAACGACCGGGCCGCCGAGATCGCCGGCCGCGACTGGGACCTGCGCAGCCTGCGCTACATCATGAACGGCGGCGAGTCGGTCAAGGCCCGCGTCATCCGCCGCTTCCTCGACCTGCTGGCGCCGTTCGGCCTGCCCCGCACCTCCATGCACCCGGGCTGGGGCATGTCGGAGACGTCCGCCGGCGTCGTCGACTTCGTCTTCGACCCCGAGACCATGGGCGACGAGCGCTTCGTGCCGGTCGGCCGCCCGCACCCCGGCGTCTCGCTGCGCGTCGTCGACGAGCACGAGAACGTGCTGCCCGCCGGCACCGTCGGACGGCTGCACGTCACCGGCGCCCCGGTGTTCTCCGGCTACTACGACAACCCCGCGCAGAACGCGAAGTCGTTCACCGACGACGGCTGGTTCCGCTCCGGCGACCTCGCCGTCATCGAGGACGGCATCCTCACCGTCACCGGCCGGGTCGACGACCTGATCCGGCTCAACGGCGCCGAGTACCACGGCCACGAGATCGAGGCCCTCGTCGAGGAACTCCCCTTCGTCGAGCCGTCCTTCACCATCGTCTCGCCCTGCACCTCGCCCGCCGGCGGGGAGGAGCTCGTGGTCTTCTACCACCCCCGGGGCCCGGAGAGCGCCGACGAGGCCGACCGCCGCATCCGCGACCTCGTCACCGAGCGCTACGGCATCCGGCTCGGCGCGGTCGTCGCGATCGCCCGCGAGGACGTGCCGAAGACCGGCATCGGCAAGCTCCGCCGGGCCGAGCTCCGCAAGCGCCACGAGGCGGGCAGCGCCGCCGGACCGGCCGCCCGGGCCTGACCCGGCGCCCGTCGCACGGCACGAGCGGCCCCCGGTCCGGACTCCGAACCGGCCGAGGGCCGCTCGCCGTGTTCCACGGAGATCCGGCCCGCGGCCCGGCCGTGCGGCCGGACCGGGGTTTGCCCTCGAACCATGAAGTGCGGTACCTGAGTTCATGGCCACTTGGGCTGAGCGAGAGGAAGCCGATGGCACAACAGGAGCGGGCCCGCAGGACGTACGAGGCGGTGCTGGACGCCGCCGCCCGGGAATTCGCCGCGCACGGCTACGCCAACACCAACCTCGGCCACGTCGCATCGAGCACCGGCGTGACCAAGGGGGCCCTGTACGGCCACTTCGCCTCCAAGGAGGAACTGGCCGCAGCTCTCGTCCAACACCTCGACGAGGCCTGGAAACTGATCGAGGACGGCGTCGGGGAGCACCCCGACTCACCCGTCGAGACCCTCAAGCACGTCACCTGCGCGCTGGTCGCCCGGCTGCACCGCGACATCAGGGTGAACGCCGCCCTGCGGCTGCTGCTGGAGGAGGCGCAGTCGACCAAGCGCACGCCCGCCTTCGTGTCGGACGTGGAACGCACACTGCTGCGCCTCGTGGTGCAGGCGCAGCAGTCGGGCGAGATGGACGCCGGCTACCCGGCGGAGCCGGTGGCGCAGCTGATGACCACCGTGATCTTTGGTGCGCACTACCTCGGTTCGGTCCGCGAGGAGCTGGACCTCATCACCCGGGTCAGATCCTCCTGGGACGTCCTGCTGCCGGCGCTGGGCGCCCGCTGGGTGAGCTGAACGGCGACCCGCCGGGGCGGGAGCGATGGGCCCGGCCGCCCGGCCGGACCCACCCGCCCGAGGGCGCCTTCGGGGAGGCGCTCGGGCCGCCGGTCGGCGATGCGCTCCAGGGCGGCGCCGCGGGTGCCGTGGCGCCCCGCGTGCGGGCCTCCGGGCCGCCCTTCGGCGCCGGCCACCTCGCGGTGGGCCAGGTCCGCGAGGGCGACGATCCGCTCGGCCACCGGCCGCAGCCGCATGCCGCTCTCGGTGAGGGCGATCCGCCGTCCGCGCCGGTCGAAGAGCACCGCGCCGAGCGAGGCCTCCAGGTGCTGGATCTGGGCGGTCACGCTGGACTGCGCGTAGTTCAGCTTCTTGGCGGCCCGGGTGAAGCTCAGTTCGCTCGACACCTCGAGGAACGAGCGCAGGTGCTGCAGTTCCATCAGATCTCCTCGGATACGTGCTGCCAGGCCGATCTGAAGGCGAGCCGCGCACTGAGGATGACGGCGCCGTCCTGGGTCGCGCGGGCCCGTACGACCCGCTCCCCGGTGCTGCGGTCGGCGTGCGCGGCCGGACCGGGGGCGAGCAGGATGGCGGAGTCGAGTTCGGCGTAGCCGTGGAACTCCACGCTCAGGCCGCACAGGACGTCGGACGGCCTGGTGGACCGGACCTCCGCGGCGAGCATGCCGTACTGCCGCAGTGCCTCCAGCAGCAGCACCGCCTGGACGTGGTCGGACGAGTGGTCGAAGAAGGTCGGGTGGTGCTGGTCGACGCGTAAGCGCCAGCGGTCGTCACCGGCCGGTACGAGCACGACGTCGTCGGCGCGACGGCGGCCGACCGCCGCGGGCGGCACCTCCACGGCGCACGGTCCGTCCGGACGGGCCGGGGCACGGTTCACGGGCGGCAGGGCGCGCCTGCCGCGGATCCGTTGGTAAATCCTTCGGTCAAGGATGTCACCGGCCATGGAGACCTCCGCACAGGGCCTCCCGTCGGCGGTGCGCACCACCGCACGGGTGAGCACCGGCATCCTCGACGCCGACCGCCCGGCGGGCAGTTCGACGGTGAGGTCGAGGGTGACCTCCTGGGGCCCGGAAGGGTCCGCCAGGGCGTCGAGATCGGTGATGGCGAAGTCCATGGAACGCACGAGGAACGGGACGTCCAGCGGCACACCGTAATAACGGTGGAAGACGAATATGGACGCCTGTCTCGCGGTCTCCACCACGACCATGCTGTCGGTGAGCCCTCCCGGGCCCGGCTGGAAGACCGCGTGATCACGCGGCCATTGGGCGGCGAGCAGGAAGCGGTCGCCGGCGGCCCGCTCGGAGTCGGTCAGAAAAACCTCCGAGACTGCCGACTTGTGGACCAGCTTCCGCGATACCGTCCGGTGGAAGTCGAGTTGCGCGGCCGCCCTCGGTGCCGGTACGGCATCCGCGGCGGCGATCCGGTGGGCTGGTGCAAGTGTGTTCATCGCAAGCCTCCCCCGCAGGGCTGTGAACAACGTGGCTCTAGCCGAAGTCCAGGCTCGGACTGCGAAAAAATATACCTACGAGAAGGTATGTTGCCAAGCCTGTTGCTCGCTGTAGAGTGACGAAGGGGTCGAGATTTGTAACGAGACCACCACAGGACCTCCACAGAAAACACAGAGAGCCCGCGCCGCAGATGCGGCACGGGCTCCGGTGCTCCCCCTCGCTACGAGGGAAGCAGCAGATCGAGAAGCTCGTCGATCCTCTCGACGATGTCCGCCCGATCGTTGAGGATCCACGAGACATGCTGGACACCGAAGAACGAACTCACCAGCGTCCTTGCCAGCGCGGCCGGTTCGACGTGGGCCGGCAGCAGGCCCGCGTCGGCGGCCCGGGTGAGCAGCAGACTGATGAAGGCGATGTAGTCGACGAACGGCAGCGGCAGGTCCACGTCGATGCTGACGCGCTCCGCCTGCAGCCGCACCGCGGCCTGGGCCACGGGCTCGTCCCGCAGGCTCCGGCCGGTGGCGCGGGTCAGCTCGCGCACGGCTTCCAGCGGCTCCAGCTTCGGGTCCACCAGCTCGGAGGCCTGGCGGGTGGCGGCCGTGTAGAAGGAGTGCACCAGCTCGACCGCCATCGCCTCCTTGTTGGCGAAGTGGAAGTACACGGCGCCCTTGGTGGCGCCGGCGAGTTCGGCGATGTCCTGGATGGTGACGGACTGGAAGCCCCGCCTGGCGAACAGCTGGGCGGCGGCCTCCAGCACGAGCGCCCGGGTGCGGACGGCGCGGGCCTGCCGGGGCCCGGGCGTCCGCTCGGCGGCCCTCTTGGCGACGGCGCCCCCTGGTTTCGGTGTGGTCATCTCTCAACCCTCCAGAGGGGCGCGGGGCCCGCATCGTACCGGCGGTGCGCGGAAAGCATAACGTCACGAAGGTATGTTCCGACAGCGCACGGCCGGACGAACCCGCCGGGCGCGGCGTCCCGGCAGCCCGCACGGCACGGCACCAGCCCGCCGGAGAACGTCCGGCGGCACCCGACGACAGTACCGAGGGGGAGACCGTGAACGGTCCCAGGCTGGCCTTCTTCGACGTCGACGAGACCCTGATCACCGTCAAGAGCCTCGCCGGCTTCTTCGTGCGCCACCGCACGGACTCCGGGCACCCGGCCGGCGAGACCGACCGGATCCTGCGCGAACTCTGGGCCATGGTGGCCGCCGGCACGCCCCGCGAGACGCTCAACCGTGCGTTTTTCCGCCATCTCGCGGGCAGCCCGCTGCACCGGCTGCAGGAGAGCGGGATCCGTTGGTTCGCGGAGGTACGGGACGGCGGGCTGTTCCACCCGCCCGCCGTCGAGGCCGTGCGGCGGCACCAGCGCGACGGCGACGTCCCGGTGCTCATCTCCGGCTCCTGCGAGGCCTGCATCCGCCCGATCGCCGACCACCTGGGCATCACGCACGTGCTCGGCACCGAACTCCGCACCACCGGGGGCCCCGACCCGCAGCTCACCGGCGAGACCGGGCAGCCCCTGATCGGCGCCGGCAAGGCCGTGGCCGCCCGCGCCCTGCTCGACCGCCTCGGCGCCCGGGCCGAGGACGCCACCGCGTACGCCGACGACGCCACCGACCTGCCGCTGCTCCACGCCGTGGGACGCCCGGTCGTGGTCGGCGACGATCCCGAACTCCGCCGCCGGGCCGAACGGTTCGGCTGGCGGCGGCTGCCCGGCATCGACCGGGCCCCGGCGGGCCGGCCCGCCTGAACCACCCGGGGCGCCGTACGTGCCGGACGCACCGCACCCACCGGGCGCGCCGGCGCCTCCCGGAGAACACCGTCAATCGATCCAGGGGGACAACAGCTGTGACCACCGTCGACCGTCCGCACGCCGTACCCGCCGCACCGCTCTCCGAGGGCGTCCTCGCCCCCCTCGGCGGACCGCTCACCGCGGCGGCGCGCGCCCTGCCCGCCACCGCCTTCGACGGCGCCGCGGAGGCGGACCGCGAACGCACCCTCGCACCCGGGCTGGCCGCGCGCCTCGTCGAGGCGGGCTTCGCCCGGCACTTCGTGCCCGCCGACCGGGGCGGCGCCGAAGGCACCTTCACCGACCTGGTGACCGCCACCGCGCTGCTCGCCGAGGGCTGCACCTCCGCGGCGTGGTGGGCGGCCCTCCAGGCCGCGCACGGGCGCCTCGCCGCGTACTTCCCCGAGGCGGGCCGGGCCGAGATCTGGAGCGGCTCCGCGGACGTGCCGATCGCCGCCGCCGTGGTGCCGCCCGCCGGCCGGATGACCAGGACGCCCGACGGCGGCGCACGCGTCGAGGGCCGCTGGAGGTGCGTGAGCGGGGTCGAGCACGCCGCGTGGGTGCTCCTGGCGGTGCCCGACCCGGCCGCACGGCCGGGCGACTTCCTCGTGGTCGCCGTGCCGCGCGCGGACGTCACCGTGCACGACACCTGGCACAGCGCGGGCCTGCGCGGCACCGGCAGCCACGACATCGCGCTCGCGGAACCGCTCACCGTGCCCGCCCACCGGTGCATGGGCTTCACGGACGTCCTGCGGCAGTCCGCCCGCACCGACGTCGCCCGCTGTCACGGCGTGCCGCCCCGGCTCGTCGCCGGCCTGGCGTTCGCCGCGCCCGCCATCGGCGCGGCCCGCGGGGCGCTCCGGGCGTGGGCGGCACCGCTGGCCGACGCCCGGACGGGCCCGGGAGCCGCCCAGGTCAGCCCGGCCCGGTGCGAGGTGCTCGCGCGCGCTTCGGCGGAGATCGAGATCGCGGAGTCGCTGCTCGCCGGCGCGGCCGCCCGCGCCGACCAGGGCCCGGTCACCGAGCAGGCGGTGGGCCGCAACCTGCGGGACATCGCCCTCGCCGTCGAGCAGACGGTGGCCGCCGTGGAGCGCCTCTACCGGGCCGGCGGCATCGCCGCCCAGGAGCAGAACTCCGCCGTCCAGCGCGCCTGGCGCGACGTCCACACGCTGGCCGCGCACGGCGCCCTCAACTGGGAGGCCGCGGCCGCCGAGTACACCCGGACGGAGCTGCCCGCCTTCGCCCGCTGACCGGGCCCGCACGGCACGGGACGGCACGGGACGGCACGGGACGGCACGGGACGGCAGGCGGCCCCGGTACGGAGGGATCCGTACCGGGGCCGCCTGCTGCGGGCCGTGGAGGCCGCCGTGGCAGTGCGCCGCTGCCGGGCGGCCGCCCGCCGCCTCCTGCCCCGGGCGGGTGTGCCCGCGGCAGGAGGCGGCGGTTCAGGCCGACATCTCGGTGGGCAGCAGCAGGTCGCGGGCGATCTGCGGCAGCATCTCGTCGAAGAGCTGCTGGCCGCGCAGCTCGCCGTCCAGCGTGTAGGGGATGTCGTCGACCGGCACGACCAGCGCGGGCAGCGCCGGGACGAGCCGGGCGCAGGCGGCCCGGGCGGCCCGCTGGGTGGACTCCTCGCGCCCGGCGTCGGCGGGCACGAAGGCGACGATGAGCAGGTCCCCGTGGGCGGGCAGTTCGCCGATCATGACGGCGGTCTGCCGGGAGGCCGGCAGCTCGGAGAGGGCCCGCTCCAGCAGGAGCAGCCGGGACTCGATGTCGTCCTCGTGCAGCTCGTCGTCGGAGGTCTGCGGCGGAACAGGCGTGGTCATGCGGGGATCTCCGTAGCTGACTGCTTGTCCAGGTGGATGTAGAGGTTGACCAGCGGCATGATCTCGGTCAGGAGTTCGGCGGACCGGATGGTGCCGGTGGGGCTGTACGGAATGGCCTCGACCGCGATGACGTGGGCCGTGATCCACGGCACCCGCCGGGCGCAGACGGCGCTGACGGCGCGGTACGCGGCGGTCTCCACGTCGCGGCCGACCGGCACGAACGGCACGGCGAGCACCGGACCGTGGTCGGGCACGTTCACCCGGAGCACGGCCAGGTCGTGCACCGCGGGCTGGTCGAGCAGCTCGGTCTCCAGCCCGAAGAAGGCGCTGTCCTGTTCGCCCGCCGCGCGGACCCGGACGGCGCCGGCCGTGCGGCCGGTCAGTTCGAGCCGTCCCTCGTAGTCGAGGACGCCGTCGTCCCCGGTCAGCAGGAACGGGCGCGGGCCCTGGCCGTCCGCCAGGTCGACCAGCACCGACGGCGCGGGGGCGTCGCCGTACGAGTCCATCAGCTGGTAGCTCGCGACGGCGACCCGGCCGCGGACGCCGGGCGGCAGCGGCCGGTGCTCGGCGTCGAGGACGGCGATGCCGATGCCGGGCATCGCGCGGCCCGAGCGGCAGGGCGAGAGGGCGAGCTCCTCGGGGCCGAGCACGGTGACCAGACCGGTCTCGGTGGGCCCGTAGTAGTGGTGGAGCACGGGGCCGAAGCGGTCCCACGCCTCGTTCACGATCCAGCGGTTGAGGTGCTGGCCGCCGGTGAGCAGGAAGCGCAGCCGGGAGGTCTCGCGGAGCGCGGCGGAGGCCGGGTGCGCGAGCAGCCGGGACAGCACCGGCGGCACCATCAGGGTGGCGGTGACGCCCTCGTCGGTGATCAGCCGGCACATCTCGCCGAGGTCGTGGTACGGGCCGAGCACGACGGTGCCGCCGAGCGCGAAGAACACCCGGGCCCAGCCCGGGCCGGAAGCGTGGTACATCGGCACGGTGACGAGGTAGGTGTCGTCCTCGTCGAAGGCGAACTCGTCGACGAGCTCGGCGAGTCGGCGGGCCTCGAAGGAACGGCGCCGCACGACCAGCCGGGACGCGCCGGCCGCGTCGTAGCCGACCGCGAACGACTCGTAGGACTGGGAGACCGGGGCGGTGACCGGGGCGAGTGCGGCGGCGAGCGTCGAGTACGCGACCGGCTCGCCGGCCTGCGGGTCGGCGACGATCGGTTCCGGTGCGGCCAGTTCCTCGCCCACGCCGTGCAGATGGACCTGCAGGACGCCCTCGCGGTCGTCCCAGCCGGTGGCGATGAGCAACGGCCTGTGCAGCTTGCTGCTGACGACCACGGTGGGCCTGAGCTGTTCCAGTGCGTCGGCGGTGGCTTCCGGGGAGGCCTCGAAGTCGAGTCCGGTGACCGGCACCCCGAGGGTCTCGAAGGCGGCCGTGGTGATGACGAGTTCCCAGCCGTTGCAGCACAGGAAGGCGGCGCGGGCGGGTCGGCCCTCGGGCAGGACCGTGGCGAGGCCGCCGGCCACCTTCGCGATCTCGTCGGCCAGTTCGGACCAGGTGATCCGGCGTCCGCCGTCCACCAGGGCGACATGGTCGGGCCGTTCAGTGGCGTGCCGCAGGGCGTCTTGCAGCTTGATCATCTCTAACTCCGTTCCATTGGGCTGGAGTTGGCCCGTCTGGTTCGTCCATCGGTTGGGGCGCCGGCACATCTGCCCGGCGGGTTCGCGCTGGGGAAGGTCGGGCTCTTACTGCTGCACGCGGTCGCCGCCGAATGCGCGGGCACGCGTCGGGACACCCCCACGATGGAAACAAACCTTCGAGAAGGTATCAACAGACATCGGCAGATCCGATGTGGACCCGCACGAACCCCCCGGAGGACGGACCGCGAGCCCTCCGACCGCCCCCACCTGCACCGTTGCCCGGCGTGCGCGGATCCACGACGGCCGGTGCGCGCACCGGCAACACCGCCGCCCGCGGCGTCAGTAGCTTCAGCCGGGCACCACCCTCCGCCGCCAGAACCCCGCTCACCGCCCCTCCCCGGAAGGACCAGCACCATGAAGCGCCGCCTCGTCGCCCTCGCAGCCGCCCTCGCCATCTCCGCCTCCGGCGCCACCCTCGTCGCCACCCAGGCGTCCGCGGACGACGGCACCGCGGCCGTGGCCGCCGGCGCCGCCTACACCTCCCTGCCGCCGTTCGCCGGCAAGACGTTCCTGATCACCGTCGACAACGGCAACGTCTACCGCAACACCTACTCGGCGGACGGCACCTCGCTGCACTCGGAGACCGTCCAGGGCACCGGCGTGGGCGAGGTCTTCGACGCGACCCTCGCCAACACCCAGGTCGGCCTCGGCCTCTGGTTCAGCAACTGGGTCGAGCCCAACGGCGTGACCGTCAGCCACGTGCTCAACTTCGCCAACCGCACGGTGCAGGTGTACTTCACCTTCGCCACCGCCTCCGGCACCCGCCTCGGCCAGCTGCACAGCGCCACCCTGACCCGCGTGGCCTGATCCTCCGCACCGCCCGCGGCACGTGCCCGGACGCCGGCCCACCGCCGGTGCCCGGGCACGTCCGCGGACAGTGGTTGACTGGAGAGCATGAGCATTCACGAGAACCTGCTCGGCGGCCCCCCGCCGACCCACCTGCCGGCCGAGCCCGGTCCGCTGGAGGCACTGGCCGAGGGCTCCTCGCCCACCGAGGTCGCGGCGACGTTCCCGACCTCCTCGCTCGCCTGGGCGCAGCTGGCCGACGACGCCTTCGCCGCAGGCCGGGTCGTCGAGTCCTACGCCTACGCCCGCACCGGCTACCACCGCGGCCTGGACGCGCTGCGCCGCGCCGGCTGGAAGGGCCACGGCCCCGTGCCGTGGGAGCACGAGCCCAACCGCGGTTTCCTGCGCGCCCTGCACGCCCTGGGCCGCGCGGCCGCCTCGATCGAGGAGAAGGGTGAGGCGGAGCGCTGCGCGCAGTTCCTGCGGGACAGCTCGGCCACCGCCGCCGACACCCTCGGCTGACCCGCCCCGCCTCCTGGCGCCCCCGTGGCCGGCCCGACCGGCCACGGGGGCGCTTTTCTGTCTGCGCGCGCCCCGTACGCGTACGCACGCCCCATCGGTGGAATTCGCGCTGCCCGTTCCCGTTCGCGCCGCCGCAATGCACTCGCGCGTCCGGAGAAATCCCTCGGCCGCACGGCCTGCGACGCCCACGGTGAATGCCGGCCGATTCCCGGCATTGCCGGAGCGCATTTCCCTTGGGGCGCCCGGCCCCGGACGGTTCCGGCAACCGCACGGAGGCCCGTTCTCCCACCGCGACCGGCGCGACCGCGACCGGCACGTGGCGTGCGGCGTTCCGGCGGAGTCGCGGCACCCGGACCGGAGGGCCAGTTCGCACGACCCGGCAGGCATCCTCAACATCCTTGCTGGACAAGGGAGATGGGTGCATCCGGCACAGGTCGCCGACACCGGGGCACCGCCTGCCGCGTTGCGGTGCGGCCCGCCGCTGGTAGGTAGGTGGGTAGTTCTTCCCTCTTCTGTTGGGGAGATGGCTTCCCACCTACACACCCACCAGAAAAAACCCACCGGGAAAAACCGCCCGTCACTCACGAGAGTGAAACGCGTACGGATCGTGTTTTCCGCCGGATAGAGTCACCTCGTCCGAGAACGAGAACGGCCCCCGGCACGGGTGATACCCCGACCGGAGGCCTGACCACACAGGAAGCCCAAACCACTTCCCGATGACTGATCGTCAGCGTAGCGGCTCCCGTTCGGGAGTCACGCACATCCGCACCGGACACGCCGGTCCGAAGCTCGGAATCTCCGAGGACCTCGTGCTCACCACCAGGAGCGCACTCGCCATCGGCCTCGCGGCCTACCTCACGGCGGTGCCCGAGGGCACGCCGGTCACCATCAAGGCGCTGGCCCAGCGCTTCCGCGAGGGCGAGATCTCCATCGCCAAGGCCCTGAACGTCCTGGTGGACGAGGGCTGGCTGGTCCGCAGCACGTCCCGCCTGGACAACGGCCGGGTCTTCACCCGCACGCTGCTCCACGACGCCCCCGTCGGACGGACCTGCCGGGCACCCGCCCAGGCGCCCCCGTCGCCCGTCCCTCCCGCCCTCGGGCCGACGGCCGCCCCGGCCGCCGTCCCGCCGGTCGGCCCCCCGTCCGCCCCCGTGACCGCACCGTCCTGGCGCAGTTGGAAGATGCGCACCCGGACGCGCCGACGGGAGGGCGGCGCGCCCCGCCCGCTCGCCCCGCCCGCTGCGGACCCCGCACCGCCCCCGCCCGCCGCCGCCTGCTGCGCGGCGCACGAGGCACCGGCAGCGCAGGCGGTACAGGCGGCACCGGCGGCGCAGGCCGCGCAGGCAGTACCGGCGGCAGCAGCACCGGCAGCGCAGGCGGCACCCGAGGTGCAGCCGGTGCCCGCGGCAGCTCCGGGCCGCCGTCCCGCACCGCCGCGCCCGCCCGGGAAGCCCGAGCCGCCCACGGCTGCCGGCACCGCCGGGCGGCCTCCCCGGACCACCCGGACCACCGTCCAGCCCGCCGCGTCCACCGCTCCGTTCGGCCCGCCGGCGGCCGCCGACGACGGCCCGGTCGACCCGCAGGCGTTCCTGATCCTGGCCTCCCTGCACCAGCAGGACAGCCGGCTGCTGCTCTCCGAGGGCGAGATCCGCCGGCTCGCCCCCTCCGTCGGCACCTGGCTGAGCAGGGCCGCGACACCGCAGCAGATCATCATGGCCGTCACCGATGGCCTCCCGGCCGAGTTCAGCCACCGGCCCGCACGGATGCTCGGCTACCGCCTGCGGACGCTGATGCCCCCGGAGCCGCCCCCGCCGGGCACCGTACGGACCTCCCCGGTCTTCGAGATGCAGAACTGCACGGGCTGCGACCGCGGCTTCCGGGCGCCCGTACCCCGCCTCTGCGGCGAGTGCGTGGAGGAGCAGAACCTCGCCGCCGCGGCCTGACCGTCGTCACGGCCGCACCCGTCCGGACCGGAACCGCCGCTCCGGGCTGCGCGTCCGTAGCCGGTGAGCAGGTGGTCCGGACCGTCCGGCCGCCGAGCGCCGCCGCGGGTGCATACCGGGTATGTGGACACCCGGCCCGGTTGCGTGCGAGGGTGGATCGCCGGTATCGATCGTGCATCGCCATGACGCTCCGTCAGATCGTGTCCCCGACCAGAGAGCCACCCGTGCGAGCAGCCTCCCACAGGAACGCACCCGCGCCCAGCCGACGCCGGGCCCGGCAGCAGCGTCGGCGGCGGGCGCGACGGCGGACGGCCTTCGGCATAGGCCTGCTCTGCTCGCTCTCCGTGCTGGGCGCGACCGCCTTCATGATGCTCGGCGACGACGGGGAGACCGGCAACGGCCAGACCTCGCAGGCCCGGCCGATCCCGCCGCTGAACAGCAACGCGGCGGCGACCAGGGCAGCACCGTCGCCGAGCCCCTCCCCCACGCCGACACCGACCCCGACGCCCAGCCCCAGCCCCACCCAGGTCACCGAGAAGGGCAAGGGCACCTTCACCGTCGCCACCGCCTCCGGCAGCGCCGTGGGCAAGGGCACCGTCCGCCGCTACCGGGTCGAGGTCGAGGACGGCATCGGCATCGACCCCCGCGCCGCCGCGGAGCAGGTGCACGCGATCCTCAGCGACAGACGCAGTTGGACGGCGGACGGGAAGAACGGCTTCAAGCTCGTCTCCGACGGCGTCTACGACTTCACCGTCAAGGTGGCCTCGCCGGACACCGTCGACCTGATCTGCGGCTCGGCCGGCCTCGACACCAAGGGCGAGGTCAACTGCGACGTCGGCAAGCAGGTCGTGGTCAACTCCAAGCGCTGGCTGACCGGTTCGCCGAAGTTCAGCGGCACGCTGGACGACTACCGGGCGCTCATCATCAACCACGAGGTCGGCCACCGGATCGGCCACGGCCACGAAGGCTGCCCCGGCAAGGGCAAGCTCGCGCCCGCGATGATGCAGCAGATCTACGGCCTCGACGGCTGCCGTTCCAACGCCTGGCCGTACACCGCGAGCGGCACCTACATCAGCGGGCCGAGCGTCCCGTAGCGACCGCCGCACGCCTGGGACCGCCGCACGCCAGGCTCCCGCCGCCCGGTCCCGGCGATCGGCGGGACCGGCGCCGGACGGCGGACGGCGGGCGGCGGGCGGCCCCCGCGGTCAGTACCGGACCGCCGCGATGCCCTCCGCGGTGCCGGCCACGAGCAGCCCGTCGGCCAGGGCGAGCGCCCAGACCGGGGAGCCGAGCCGGAGGCCGAGCGGGCCGTCGGCGTCCGGCCGCCACAGCCGCACCAGGCCGTCCGCCCAGGCCGCCGCGACCACCGGTCCCGCCGGGGTGTCCGCCGCCGCGACGGCGCTGACCGCACCCGTACGGCGGTCGAGCGGGTCGGGCACCGCCGTGCCCGCCTCCGCCACCCACAGCCGGACGGCGCCGTCGAAACCACCGCTGACCAGCAGGGTCGTGCTGCCGGCCAGGGCCGTCACCGGCCCCTCGTGCAGGCGCTCGGCCAGCACCGCACCACCGTGGAGGCGGCACACCGCGCCGTCGCCGTCGGCGAGCGCCGGGGCCCCCTCCGGACCGACCGTGGCCAGCGCGCTCGGCCCGCCGCGGGCGGCCGCGCCCAGGGCGTCGAGCGCCTGCTGCACGGCGGCCGCGCCGGCCGGGGCGTCCGCGGCGGGCACGGCCCCCGGGACGCCCTGCGCGTCCAGGACGACGACCGTGCCGTCGGGCGCCACCGCGAGCGCCCGGAGCGGTCCGGTCCCGGGCCGGTCGACCCGGGCGAGCGGGCGGCCGGTGCCCGCCTCGACGGTACGGATCGTGCCGCCCGGGTCGGCCAGCAGCAGCTGGCCCGCGGTGGGCCCGGCACCGACGGCGAGCCCGGCCACCGCTCCCGGCCAGCCGGCCGACGACCCCGGCCACATCGCCCAGGCCGCCTGCCAGGGTGCGGGCGCCTCGGCGAGCCGGCCTGCGGCCGCGTCGTCCATGCCGATCAGCCGGGTGCGGAGCACGGCGGCGCGCACCCCGGGATCGGGCTCGCCGGCCAGTGCGGGACCAGCCGTAGCCCAGGCCGCGGGCAGCGGCCCGTCCAGGCCCTCCAGCGCCGCGGTGACGGCCACCGGGTGGGCCCGGGTGAGGAGTTGGGGGTCGGCGAGGAGACCGGCCGCGGAACCGTCCCGGGCGGCGGCGGTCCACAGGTCGGAGAGGAGCGCCTCGTCGGCGGCGGCGAGGTCGGGGCTGCCGTCGGGGTGGCGCGGGATACGGGCGATCAGGTCGGCGCCGGACTCCGGCGGCCCGTCGGTCGTCAGGCCGAGTGCGGCCGCCGGGTGCGGGTAGGCCGCGGGGTCGCCGCCCGCACGGGTCGCCCAGGCCGCGAACCGCTCCCGGTCGGTCCACTGCTCGTGGTCGAGGTCCAGTACGGCGGGATGCTCCACCGCGAGGCCGAAGGCGGCCGCGGCGACGCCGCCGTCCGGCGCCTCGACCACCAGCCGGATGTTCGGCAACTCGACCAGCGGGGCCAGGAGTTGGGCGATCAGCTGGGAGGGGTGCACGGCCCGGCCGAGGTCCGGCACGCAGATGACGGCCCGCCGGCCGTCGTCCGCGAGCGCGGAGAACAGCTCGTCGGGGCTGTGGGCCGGGTGGCCGAGCCGGCGGCCGAGCAGCCACAGCGCGGCGGGCACGGTGAGCCGCTCGCCGTCGAGCAGGGCGTGCACCCGCCGGTGTTCGGGCACGTCCTCGCCGGAGCTGCCGTCGGCGAGCCACCGGAGCAGGTGGGTCTTGCCCGAACCCGCCGAGCCGGACACCCGGCAGAGCCGCGGCGCGCGGTCGTCCGCGAGCCAGCCCAGGAGAGCCAGTCCGGCAGGTCGGCGGCCCGCCCGGAGCGGCGGTATCCGACGCGCCTCGTCACTCATGCCCTGGTCCCCTCGTAGCCCGACGAACGACCTCCGAGCTTACTTACCGCCCGTCACCCCGCGGACCGTCCGCCCCCCGCAGCACCGACCCCGAAGCACCGCGGCCGTCGGCTGCCCCGGCCGCCCGGCCCCGTCGTCCCACCCGGCCGCCGTCCCGTGCCACGGCACCGGCCGACGGCTCAGCCCATCAGCGGCAGCAGCGCGCCCAGCCCGGCGGTCCCGGCGCCGGGCACGTCGAGGTCGTCGGTCCAGGCCGTCCGCCCGGTGGCGAGCCTGATCCAGGTCAGGGTGTCCAGCCGGGCCGTGTCCGGGGCGGCCCCGGAGGGGCTCCGTCCGGCGGCCACCGCGGTGAGGAGTCCGGCGACGGTGCCGACGGCCCGCGGGTCGTGCGGGAAGTCGGTGCGGCCGAGGGCGTGGGCGAGGTCGTCGGCGTGCACGACGGTCTCGACGAGCCGGGTCACCAGGAAGTCGGTGAGGAGCATCGGGCCGAAGCGCATGGTGATCGGCCGGTCCGGGTCGGCCGAGGACGGCCCGTGCAGGACGGTCAGCAGGGCGTCGGCCGCGGTGTCGAACTCCGCGGCCACCGCGGCCGGGGGTCCGGCGAAGGCGTCCGCGGCGTACTCGCGCACCCCGGCCGCGATGGTGGCGGCGGCCGTCCTGGTGACGGCCACCCAGCCGGGCAGGGTGAGCGGCTCGCCGTCGGGCACGGGCGCGTCGAGGTGGCGCGGCACCCAGTCGACCACGATGCCGAGGTGGGCGACGAGTTCGCGCACCGTCCAGTCGCCGAGCCGGGTCGGCCGGGCGAGGTCCTCCGCCGTCAGCGCGTGGACGGCGGCACGGAGCGCCCCGGTCTGCGCGGCCAGCGCGTCGCGGGTGGCCAACGGGTCGTGCCGGTAGGGGACTTCCTCGGTGATCGACATGGTACGGAGCGTACCCGCCGCCGTCCCGGTCAGCGCAGCACCGGGAGGAGGCCGCCGATGTCGCTGCGCTCGCCGCTCGCGGTGACCGCGGCCGTGTCGACGGCGTCGGCCCAGCCGGTGCGTCCGGCGGCGAGGCGGATCCAGGTGAGCGGGTCCGTCTCGACGACGTTCGGCGGGGTGCCGCGGGTGTGCCGGGGGCCCTCGACGGCCTGGACGACGGCGTACGGCGGGACGCGCAGCTCGACGGCCCCGCCCGGCGCGCGGTCGGCGAAGGCGTCGGCGAGCAGCCGGGTGACGGCCGCGACGGCCTGCCGGTCGTGCGGGAAGTCGGTGCGGCCTAGGGCGTGGGCGAGGTCGTCGGCGTGCAGGACGGTCTCGACGAGCCGGGTCACCAGCATGTCGGCGAGCCTGATGGAGCCCAGCCGGATCTCGAACCGCCGTACGGGGTCGGCGGCTTCGGCTCCGGCGAGGAAGTCCGTCAGCAGCGCGGCCTCGCCGTCGAAGGCCTCGGCGACCTCGGCGGGCGGCCCGTCGAAGGCCTTCGCGGTGTGCTCGCGGGTGCCGGCGTCGAGCAGCGGGGCGAGGCCGCCGACCCCGGCGACCCACTGCAGGAGGCTCAACTCGGCCCGGCCTTCGAGCGGTTGGTCGATGTGCCGGGGCACCCAGCCGATCTGCAGGGCGAGGTGGGCGACGAGTTCGCGCACCGTCCAGTCGCCGAGCCGGGTCGGCCGGGCGAGGTCCTCCGCCGTCAGCGCGTGGACGGCGGCACGGAGGGCCCCGGTCTGCGCGGCCAGCGCGGCGCGCACCTTCACGGGGTCGTACGAACGGCTCTTGGGCGGCATGTCGGCCAGGGTACGCCGAGGGGCGGCCGGTTCGGGAGAACCGGCCGCCCCTCGGGCACCGCTGCGGGACGTCAGGCGAGCAGAGCCTCGATGACGCCGGTGTGGGCGTCCTTCAGCTCGGCCAGCGAGACGGTGAACTGCCCCTGGACGTCGAGGGTGTCGCCGTCCACGACGCCGATGCGGGCGACGGGCAGGCCGCGCGCGCCGCACATGTCGTTGAAGCGGACCTCCTCGCTGCGCGGCACGGAGACCACGGCGCGGCCGGCCGACTCGGAGAACAGGAACACGAAGGCGTCCAGGTCCTCCGGCACGACCACGCGGGCGCCGTTGCCGCCCTTGAGGCAGCTCTCGACCAGGGCCTGGGCGAGGCCGCCGTCGGAGAGGTCGTGCGCGGCGTCGATCATGCCGTCGCGGGAGGCCGCGATGAGGATGTCGCCGAGCAGCCGCTCGCGCTCCAGGTCGACCTTGGGCGGCAGGCCGCCGAGGTGGTCGTGCGCGACCTGGGACCACGCGGAGCCGCCGAGCTCGTCCGCGGTGTCGCCGAGCAGGTAGAGCAGCTGGCCCTGCTCGCCGAAGCCGATCGGGGTGCGGCGGGTGACGTCGTCGATGACGCCGAGCACCGCGACCACCGGGGTCGGGTGGATGGCGACGTCGCCGGTCTGGTTGTACAGCGAGACGTTGCCGCCGGTGACCGGGGTGCCGAGCACCAGGCAGGCGTCGGCGAGGCCGCGGGTCGCCTCGGCGAACTGCCACATGACGTCCGGGTCCTCGGGGGAGCCGAAGTTGAGGCAGTCGGAGACGGCGAGCGGCTTGGCTCCGCCGGCGGCGACGTTGCGGTACGCCTCGGCGAGGGCCAGCTGGGCGCCGGCGTACGGGTCGAGCTTGGCGTAGCGGCCGTTGCCGTCGGTGGCGACCGAGACGCCGAGGTTGGTCTCCTCGTCGATCCGGATCATGCCGGAGTCCTCGGGCACCGAGAGCACCGTGTTGCCGAGCACGTAGCGGTCGTACTGGTCGGTGATCCAGGCCTTGGAGGCCTGGTTCGGCGAGCCGGCGACCTTGAGCAGGGCGTCCTTCAGCTCGGCGCCGGTGACCGGGCGGGCGAGCCGCTCGGCGGTGGGGGCGTCGGCCTGCAGCGCGTCCTGCCAGCTCGGGCGGGCGTAGGGGCGGTTGTAGGTCGGCCCCTCGTGGGCGACGGTGCGCGGCGGCACGTCGACGACCAGCTCGCCGTGCCAGAAGATCTCCAGGCGCTCGCCGTCGGTCACCTCACCGATGACGGTGGCGATGACGTCCCACTTCTCGCAGATCTCCAGGAAGCGGTCGACCTTGCCGGGCTCGACGATGGCGCACATGCGCTCCTGCGACTCGCTCATGAGGATCTCCTCGGGCGAGAGCGTGTTGTCGCGCAGCGGCACGGTGTCGAGCTCGATCCGCATGCCGCCGGTGCCGGCGCTCGCGAGCTCGCTGGTGGCGCAGGAGAGGCCGGCGCCGCCGAGGTCCTGGATGCCGGCGACGAGGTCTTCCTTGAAGATCTCCAGGGTGCACTCGATGAGGAGCTTCTCCTGGAAGGGGTCGCCGACCTGCACGGCGGGGCGCTTGGCCGGGCCGGTCTCGTCGAAGGTCTCCGAGGCCAGCACGGAGACGCCGCCGATGCCGTCGCCGCCGGTGCGGGCGCCGTAGAGGATGACCTTGTTGCCGGGGCCGGAGGCCTGGGCGAGGTGGATGTCCTCGTGCTTCATGACGCCGACGCAGAGCGCGTTGACGAGCGGGTTGCCCTGGTAGCAGGGGTCGAAGACGACCTCGCCGCCGATGTTGGGCAGGCCGAGGCAGTTGCCGTAGCCACCGATGCCCGCGACGATGCCGGGCAGCACGCGCCGGGTGTCGGGGTGGTCGGCCGCGCCGAAGCGCAGCGGGTCCATGACGGCGACCGGGCGTGCGCCCATGGCGAGGATGTCGCGCACGATGCCGCCGATGCCGGTGGCCGCGCCCTGGTAGGGCTCGATGTACGACGGGTGGTTGTGCGACTCGACCTTGAAGGTGACGGCGTAGCCCTGGCCGACGTCGACGACGCCGGCGTTCTCGCCGATGCCGACGAGCATGGCGTCGTTCTCGGGGGCCTTCTCGCCGAACTGCTTGAGGTGCACCTTGGAGCTCTTGTACGAACAGTGCTCCGACCACATGACGGAGTACATCGCGAGCTCGGCGCCGGTCGGGCGGCGGCCGAGGATCTCCCGGATCCGGGTGTACTCGTCCTGCTTGAGGCCGAGTTCGGCCCACGGCTGGCCGGCCTCGGGGGTCTGCTCGGCGTTCTTGACGGTGTCGAGGCTCATCAGGCGTTCACCAGCTGCTTCAGGACGGAGGTGAAGAAGCCCAGGCCCTCGGTGGTCGGGCCGGTGAGCGGCTCCACGGCGTGCTCGGGGTGCGGCATGAGGCCGACGACGTTGCCGGCCGCGTTGGTGATGCCGGCGATGTCGCGGTACGAACCGTTGGGGTTCACGTCGACGTAGCGGGCGACCACGCGGCCTTCCGCCTCCAGGGTGTCCAGGACGTGTGCGTCGGCGACGAAGCGGCCTTCGCCGTTCTTCAGCGGGACGACGATTTCCTGGCCGGCCGAGTAATCGGACGTCCACGCGGTGTTGTCGTTCTCGATGCGCAGCTTCTGGTCGCGGCAGATGAAGTGCAGCGAGTCGTTGCGCGTGAGTGCACCGGGCAGGAGGTGCGATTCGCAGAGCACCTGGAAGCCGTTGCAGATACCGAGGACGGGCATTCCCAGGCGGGCCTGCTCGATGACGGTCTCCATCACGGGCGAGAAGCGGGAGATGGCCCCGCAGCGGAGATAGTCGCCGTAGGAGAATCCGCCGGGCAGCACGACGGCGTCGACCTGGTGGAGGCCCTTGTCGCGGTGCCAGAGTGCGACCGGCTCGGCGCCGGCGAGACGGACCGCGCGCTGGGCGTCGCGGTCGTCGAGGGAGCCGGGGAAAGTGACGACGCCGACGCGGGTGGTCACTTCGCCTCCTCCTCGACCCGGACCACGAAGTCCTCGATCACGGTGTTGGCGAGGAAGGTCTCGGCGGCCTCGCGGATGCGGGCGAGCGCGGCGTCGTCGACCGGCCCCTCCAGCTCCAGCTCGAAACGCTTGCCCTGGCGGACGTCGGCGATCCCGGCGAATCCGAGACGCGGCAGTGCACGCTGCACCGCCTGTCCCTGCGGGTCGAGGATCTCCGGCTTGAGCATGACGTCGACTACGACGCGTGCCACTGGCACTCCCGGTGGTGATTGCGTGAAGGCGGGGGGACCTTCAGACTACCCGGGATTTCGGGCCCTCCGGCGGCCCCGACCGGTGACGCGCGTAGACATCCGCCCCTTACGCCGCAAGGGCCCCGGGCCTGCACAACCCTGCCCGGCGGGCCGCCGCCCGCCTCATTCCACCGGATTCAATCCCGCCGGCCGGTCCGGGCCGAGAACACCCGAATACCGGCACTCCGGACAGATCGACCACCCCCGTATCCACCCCTATCCGGCGGCTCGTGAAGCCTCGTGAATATCCGGAAAAAAGGAATGCCAGGCCCTTCGATTTCCGGCCTCTTTGGGTGCAGAATAGGGCGACCGGTGACAGCGGGCTGCTGTCTTTCGGCGTGGCACGTCCGCATGCCGTCACGCCCGCGCACCGGCGGACGGGCCACCGGGCACCAGCATCCGGCGGCCGAATTGCCCGAGAGGATTGACACCCATGGCTCAGCGTGTAGTTGTCACGCTCTCCGACGACCTGGACGGCGGTGCCGCGGCGGAAACCGTCCACTTCGGTGTCGACGGGAAGTCGTACGAGATCGACCTGTCCGTGGAGAACGCGGAGAAGCTGCGGGAGGCCCTCGCCCCGTTCGTCGCGGCCGGCCGTCGCCAGAGCCGCAGCGGCAAGTCGTTCCGCCGCACCGCCCTGACGCCCGACCCGGCCGCCGTCCGCGCCTGGGCGCAGTCGCACGGCATGGAGCTGCCGGCCCGCGGCCGCATCCCCAAGGTGGTCTACGAGCAGTTCGCCGAGGCCAACTGATCGGCCTGCGCCCCGCCCCGGTACCCGCAGGGGAAAGGGTGGGGCGAGCACTCCGATCGATGGGGTAGAGTATTTCTCGTCGCCACAACCGGAGCCGAAAGCGCCGGGCGGGGCGGCAGGTGCCACCGGCACCTTGCGGACGTGGCTCAGTTGGTAGAGCATCACCTTGCCAAGGTGAGGGTCGCGAGTTCGAATCTCGTCGTCCGCTCGCAGTATCGGCAGTGCAGCAGGACAACTCAACATCATGCGGACGTGGCTCAGTTGGTAGAGCATCACCTTGCCAAGGTGAGGGTCGCGAGTTCGAATCTCGTCGTCCGCTCCGAATACCGAAGGCCCCCTCTCCCGAGGGGGCCTTCGGTGTTTCCCGGCCATGATTTCCGCAGTTCCGGCATGACACGGTCCCGGCGTTCCACGGCCCGGTCCTCCCGCTCACCGACACGCCCGCCACCGCCATGACATTTGTCACCGCCGACCCGTGCACCGGCACCGGCATCCGATGACGGCACGCACTGACCGCGCCCGCCGTCCGCCGGAAAACTGGAGCCATGAACGCCACCAGCCGCCCGGGGCCCGTCATCGAGGCCGCGGCCCTGCACCGCCGCTACGGGCCCGCCGGCCCGACCGGCTTCGACGCCGTCCGCGGGCTCGACCTCACCGTGCACCGCGGCGAGCTCTTCGCCCTGCTCGGCACCAACGGGGCCGGCAAGACCTCCACCATGGAGCTGATCGAGGGCCTGGCCGCGCCCTCCGCCGGACAGGTCCGGGTGCTCGGCCACGACCCGTACCGCGAACGGGCCGCCGTCCGGCCGCGCATCGGCATCATGCTGCAGGAGGGCGGTTTTCCCGGCGACCTCACGGTCGCCGAGACCTGCCGCGGCTGGGCCGGTCTCACCAGCGGCGCCCGGCCCGTCGACGAGGCACTCGACCTGGTCGGCCTGCTCGGCCGGCGCAGCGTCCGGGTCAAGCAGCTGTCCGGCGGCGAGCGCCGCCGCCTCGACCTCGCCGTGGCCCTGCTCGGCCGCCCCGAGGTGCTGTTCCTGGACGAGCCCAGCACCGGCCTCGACCCGGAGGCCCGCGCCGCCGTCTGGCGGCTGGTCCGCGACCTGCGCAGGGAGGGCACCACCGTGCTCCTCACCACGCACTACCTGGAGGAGGCCGAGGAGCTGGCCGACCGGCTCGCCGTCATGCACGGCGGCCGGATCGCCGCCTCCGGCACCGTCGCCGAGGTCATCGCCGGGCGCCCCGCCCGGATCGGCTTCGAGCTGCCCGAGCGGTGCGGCCCGTACGAGGCCCTGGGCCTGCCGCCGCTGCCGGGGGCCGAGGTCACCGCGGACGGCCGCCGGATCACCGTCCGCACCCCGCGGCTGCAGGCCGACCTCACCGCGGTCCTCGGCTGGGCCGCCGCGCACGACGTCGTGCTCACCGGCCTCGAAGCCCGCAGCGCCACGCTGGAGGAGGCCTTCCTCGCCATTGCCGCCGAGGCGGCCGCCACCCCCGAGACGATCGGCAGCCCCCGATGACCGCGCCCGCATCCGCCGCCCCGGCCGCCCCCGCCGTGAAGGGCGCCACCACCACGACCGCGGGCCGGCTGCTCGCCCTCGGCCGCACCGAGGCCACCCTGCTGCTGCGCAACCGCACGGCGCTGTTCATGGCCGTCGCGATGCCGCTGGTGCTGATGGTGTCGCTGAAGGGCATCCTCGACCAGCAGGCCGCCGACCACCCCGGCCTCGATCTGCACGCCAACCTGGTCAACGGCGTGGCCGGGATGATCCTGCTCTTCGTCGTCTACTACAACCTGACCACCGCGTACGTCGCCCGCCGCAGCGACCTGGTGCTCAAGCGGCTGCGCACCGGCGAGGCCCGCGACCTGGAGATCCTCGGCGGCACGGCCCTGCCGTCCGTCGCGCTCGGCCTGCTGGAGTGCGCCCTGATCGGCATCGCGGGCGCCGCCCGGCTGGGTCTGCCGACCCCGGCCAACCCACTGCTGATGGCCGCCGGGCTGCTGCTCGGCATCGGCCTGCTGATCGCGCTCGCCGCCGTCACCAGCACCGTCACGAAGTCGGTGGAGACCGCCGGCATCACCACCCTGCCGCTGCTGCTGGTCTCCCAGCTCGGTTCCGGGCTGCTCATCCCGCTGGAGACCATGCCGGACGGCCTGGCGGCGTTCTGCCGGGCCCTGCCGACCACCCCGGCCTTCCAGCTGCTGCGGCTCGGCTGGTTCGGCACGGACGGCTCCGAACCGCCCACCGGTTTCCCGGGCACCTGGCCGGAGGCGCTGCCGCACCTCGCCCTCGGCGCGGCCTGGCTGGCCGCCGCGGTGTGGGCCGCCCGCCGCTGGTTCCACTGGGAGCCCCGGCGCTGACACCGCGGCCGGCGCGGATGGGAGGATCTGACGACCGTGCATCCACCGGGAGGGGACGACGTGGACATGGCCGGGCCGTCCCGGCGCTGGCGGGCCCAGGGCAAGCCGAAGCGCACCGAGATCTTCATCCGCTGGTCCCTCTACCTGACGGGCATGCTGCAGCCGCTGCTCACCCTCGGCGCGATCACCGGGACCGCCGGCCGCGGCCTGTCCGACGGGGCCCGGATCGGCATCGCTGCGGCATCGGTGGCCTCGACCGCGCTGTTCGTCGTCTGCTGCCGGACCGGGCTGGCCCACTACCTGGGGCGGCGGGCCCGGCCCACCGGCTGGCTGCTGCTCTTCAGCGCCACCATGCTCGGCAGCTACTGGCTCGTGACGCTGGGCGGCCGCCCGCCCGGCGCCGACCCGCTGCCGGCCGCCGTCGGGGCGACGACCTGGATGCTGGTGTTCTGGTTCGCGCCGTTCGCCACCATCCTGCCGTTGCGGGTGTCGGCGCCCTTCGGCCTGCTCGGCCTGCTGCTGTGCGCCCCGGCGACGGCGGCCGCCGGGCTGGAGTTCTCCACGACGCTCGGCCTGCTCACCGGCAGTGCCGTGGCGATGGCGCTGGTCGGCGTCACCTGGCGCGGCACCGCGTGGATCCTCGCCGTGGTCTGGGAGCTCGACACCGCGCGGGAGGCGCAGGCCCGGCTGGCCGTCGCCGAGGAGCGGCTGCGCTTCTCCCGGGACCTGCACGACGTGCTGGGCCGCAACCTCACGACGATCGCGCTCAAGAGCGAGCTCGCCGTGCAGCTCGCCCGCCGCGGACGGGCCGAGGCCGCCGACCAGATGGTGGAGGTGCAGCGGATCGCGCAGGAGTCGCAGCGCGAGGTGCGGGAGGTCGTCCGCGGCTACCGCACCGCCGACCTCGCGGCGGAGGCCGCCGGGGCCCGCTCGGTGCTGCGCGCGGCGGGGGTCTCCTGCGACATCGACCTCGGTCCGGGGGCCGGCACGCTGCCGCCGGTCGTCCAGTCCGTGCTCGGCTGGGTGGTCCGCGAGGCCGCCACGAACGTGCTCCGGCACAGCGAGGCCGGGCACTGCAGCGTCCGGCTGCGCCTGGAGGGGCGCCACGCCCGTCTGGAGGTCGAGAACGACGGCGTCACGCCGCGCGCCGGGACCGGACCGCCCGGCACGGGGCTGGTCGGCCTCCGGGAGCGGCTCGCCGCGCACGGCGGCGCGCTCGACCTCCCGGCCGCCGGCCCTGGCCGCTTCCGGCTCGCGGCCTCGCTCCCGCTCGATCTTCCGGCCCTGGAGGTGGCCGTCCCGTGACCGCACCCGCCCGTGTCCTGCTCGCCGACGACGAGCACCTCATCCGCGGCGCCCTCGCCACCCTGCTCGGCCTGGAGGACGACATCCAGGTGGTGGCCGAGGCGGCGTCCGGGCCCGAGGCGCTGGCGATGGCCCTCGCGCACCGGCCCGACATCGCCGTCCTGGACCTCCAGATGCCCGGCCTGAACGGCATCGAGGTCGCCGCCGAGCTCCGGCACGTCCTGCCGGGCTGCCGCACGATGATCGTCACGGGGCACGGCCGCCCGGGCTACCTGAAGCGGGCCCTGGAGGTCGGGGTGCGTGGCTTCCTGCCGAAGACCGTCTCCGCCTCCGACCTCGCCGGGATCATCCGCACCGTGCTGGCCGGCGGCCGGTACGTCGACCCGGAGCTCGCGGCCGACGCGATCAGCGCGGGCGACAGCCCGCTCACCCCGCGCGAGACGGACGTGCTGGAGCTGGCCGCGCACGGCACCTCGATCACCGAGATCGCCGAGCGGGCCGCGCTCTCCCCCGGCACCGTCCGCAACTACCTGTCCGCGGCGGCCGGGAAGCTCGGCGCGGAGAACCGGCACGCGGCCGTGCGGATCGCCCGCGAGCACGGCTGGATCTGAGCGGCGGCCGCGCGGGCGCACCCGGGGGTGCGCCCGCGCGGCGGGCCGGTCAGACCCAGGAGGTGCCGGTCAGGCGCTCGTACGCCTCGACGTACTTGGCCCGGCTGCGCTCGACGACCTCGGCGGGCAGCGCCGGCGGCGGCTCCTCGCCCTTCCGGTCCCAGCCGGAGGCCGGCGAGGAGAGCCAGTCGCGGATGAACTGCTTGTCGTAGGACGGCTGGTCGCGTCCCGGCTGCCACTGGTCGGCGGGCCAGAAGCGGGAGGAGTCCGGGGTCAGCACCTCGTCGCCGATCACGAGCTCGCCGTCGGCCAGGCCGAACTCGAACTTCGTGTCGGCCAGGATGATGCCGCGCTCCCGGGCGATGTCCCGCGCCCGGCCGTAGACCGCCAGGGTGGTCTGCCGCAGCGTGGCCGCGAGCTCGGCGCCGATCCGGCGGGCGGTCTCCTCGTACGGCACGTTCTCGTCGTGCTCGCCGACCTCGGCCTTGAGCGCCGGGGTGTAGATGGGGGCGGGCAGCTCGGAGCCGTTGTCGAGGCCCTCGGGGAGGGCGATGCCGCAGACCGTCCGGTCGTCGCGGTACTCGGCCAGGCCGGAGCCGGCCAGGTAGCCGCGGGCCACGCACTCGACCGGCACCATGTCCAGGCTGCGGCAGACGAGCGTGCGGCCCTTCCAGTCGGCGGGGGCGCCGGCCGGCAGTTCGGTGGAGATCACGTGGTTGGGCACGATGTCGGCGATGCGCTCGAACCACCACAGCGACAGCTGCGTGAGGATCCGGCCCTTGTCGGGCACCTCGTTGGGCAGGACCCAGTCGAAGGCGGAGGTGCGGTCGCTCGCCACCATCACCAGGTCGCCGTCGGCGGCGCGGTACAGGTCGCGCACCTTGCCGGTGTGCAGGTGGACCAGGCCGGGTACCTGGACGGGCTCGGGCTTGGTGACAAATCCGCTCACGGTCGTCTCGTCCTCAGGGAAGGGGGCTGACGGCCCGAGTCTTTCACGAGCGCGTCAGACGTCCTTGCACAGGTGGTCGAGGAGGTTGGCCGTCGCCCGCTGGATCCGCTCGTCGGTGTGGCCCGGCCGGTCGAGCGCCGGCGACCAGGCGAAGGTGCCCGCGGCGAAGACGTACGCCCCGCTCGGCGCCCGGTAGAGGGAGCTCTGCTGGTGCCGCCGGCGCCCCGCGCCGTCGCGGTACGGGGAGTGCGCGAGGAGGATCCGCTCGGTGTGCGCGGGCAGCGGCACCCGCGGGTGGTAGTGGTCGGCCTCGCCGGCGACCAGGCCGGGCAGCGGGTCGGCCTCGCGCAGCCCGGTGCCCGCCCACAGCCAGTGGTCGGTGTTGCGCGCGATCATCGGGACGGGCTCGGGCACCCGGCCCGCGTACTGCACCCCCAGCAGTTCCTGCTCGGGCTCGCCGGCCTCCCGCCAGAGCGCTCCGGCGGTGCCGGGGAGCCCGGCGGCGGGACTGCCCGCGGGCACCCGCTGGTGCTTGCGGCAGCTGAGCAGCCGGTGCGGCTCGCCGGACGGCGCGGGCGAGAGGTCGACCCGCCAGTACATGGTGTTGGCGGAGAGGAAGACCAGCGAGGTGCCGCCGTCCCGGGCCCGCTCGGCGCAGCGCCGCATGGGCTCCGACCAGTACTCGTCGTGCCCGGGGAAGATCATCGCCCGGTGCCGGTGCGGTTCGACCAGCCCGGCGTGCAGGTCGGTGGCGGTGGCGTAGGCGAGGTCGTAGCCGTACCGCTCGGCCCAGCGGATGAAGTCGTACGCGTGCCCGACGTGCAGGGGCAGTCCGGCGCCGGCGTGCGGCCGGTCGAAGGAGACGGTGACGGCCGCCTCGGACTCCCCCACGAGCCGCCCCTCGCCGTCCCAGGCGTGGTAGAGGCTGGCCCCGCTCCGGCCGTCCTCCGGGAAGAGGTTGTAGGCCTGCCAGGTCACGTCGGGCAGCACGAGCAGAAGGTCGGCGGCCTGCTGCGGGTCGGCGTCCCGCACGGTGAAGGGCACGTGGCTGCGGTGCCGGTTGTCGGCGGTGGTGAGCACGGCGACGTACGCGCCGGGCTGCCAGTGGGCCGGGACGTGCAGCCGCCAGGACTGCCACCAGTGGTGGCAGGAGACCGTCCGTCCGGCGACGAGCGGGGCGGGCTGGACGAGGCCGGAGAGGAGCGGGCTGGAGGCCGTCTGGCGGGCGCCGTCGCCGCCGTAGTGGCCGATGCGGTAGACGTCGACGGTGAACTCGCGGGGCGGGTTGACCGTGACCCGGAAGTCGACCGAGCCGCCGGGCCGGACGGCGCCGGCCGAGGCGAAGCCCTTGATCTGCTGGGCGACGTCGTCCGCGTTGGCAGGCGTGTTCACCGGGGACGCGGGCCGCGGCACGGTCAGGGGCTGCTGCCCGGGCGCGTCGACGCTGACGTACCAGGGCACCGCACCGTCGGCCAGGTAGTGGTCGGCGCTGCGCAGCCACGGCAGCGGTCCCTGCCCGAAGGGGTCGGACACGCCGTGTGCCAGCGTGCCGGACTCCCAGCGGTGGTTGAGTTCCGTCCCCACGCGCCCCTCCCACGGTCGCCGGCGCCCTGCCCCTCCGCGGCTGGCATGTGCCACACGGATGTGCGTGCGGACCAGCACACCACACGTCGCTGGCACTGCGTCACCCTGTGGTGGCAACTCGTAGGCAAGACGCCCGATTTCATCTTGTTTGTCACCAACTGCGGACGGGGCGCGCGGCGCGCACGCCCGCCGCTTCCAGCCAGCCGCGCAGCGGCGCGTCCTTGCCGAGCTCGACGGCCTGGGCGACCACGGCGCCCAGGTCGGCCCGCCGCACGCCGCCCATGAGCAGCACCGGCCCGTCCAGCCAGTCCAGCCCCGGCACTCCGGCACCGGCGTCGACCACCGCGCAGCAGACCATCGCGGTGACGTGCTCCGCGAGCAGGTCGCGCCCGCCGCGGGCGGGTGCCCCGTGCGGTGCGGACCGGGACAGCTCCGCGCCCAGGGCGGCGGCGAGCTCCTCGCCCCCGCCCCCGGCGAGCCGGGCGAGTAGCCTGCCGAGCGGCGGCTCCGCGGACCGCGGGGCGGAGCCGCCGTCGAGCACGGCCCGCAGCACGGCCGCCCGCTCCCGCCAGCCGCGGTCGACGACGTCCGCCGGGTAGGCGTCCCAGTCGAGCTGCCGCCAGCCGCCGGGCGGCGGTGCGTGCAGCAGCTCGGCGGCGAGCAGGGAGACCTCGGTGTCCACCCGGCCGGGCTCCTCCAGCAGGTCGCAGGCGGGGCGGTCGCCGAGGCGGGTCTCGTAGCCGTCGGCCAGCCGGTCGCGGCGGGCGAGCTCGGTGAGCGCGGCCACCACCCCGGCGTTCAGGTGCTCGGGGTGCCGGCCGAGCCGCCACGCGGGCATCGCGACCCGGGTGAGCAGGCGGTCCCAGCCCGCGTACGCCAGGCCGACCTGCTCCTGGGCGGCGATCCGCAGCCCGTAGTCGACGGCCCGGGCCTGCTCGGACGCCCAGGCGGCGGCCGAGCGCTCCAGCTCGGCGGAGTGCTCCCGGCAGGCGCCGAGCAGCGACCGGTTGATCCGGTCGACCAGGGCGGCCGGACCGCGCCGCCGCTCGCCCAGGGCCGCGTCGAGGCTGCGGACGAAGCGCCGGGCGGCGGCGATGTCCGGGTCGGCCGCGGCGGCGGTGCCCGCCACCACGGGCGCGAGCAGGGCCCGCAGCTCACCGGCCCGCATCCACCACAGGAACGGCGAGCCGATCACGAGCACCTGGCCCGCCCGACCGGCCCCGCGCCGGGCGTCGGCGGGCGACTCCTCCAGCCAGCTGTCGCAGTCGGGGGTGAGGGAGATGCCCGCCGGGGCGGGCACTTCCAGGCGGTCGGCCAGTTCGGCGATCAGGCGGTGCAGCTCCGGCGCCTCCGCGGGGGCGACCGGCACGGCCGGGGTGACCGGCGGCACGGCGGTGCGGTGCGACCGGCGGACGAGCCAGCCGACCAGCAGCGCCACGACGGCGACGGCGGTGACCGCCCAGCGGGCGGCGTCCCATCCGGCGGCGTCCGGCGCGCCGGGCGCGCCGATCCGGCCGGTGAGACGGCCCGCCAGCAGCACGACGGCCAGGGCGGCGGGCAGGACGGTGGCAGCCAGGGCCCAGCCACGGATTCGCAGCACGGCCCGGGCATGCGCGCGTGCGGCGTCGACAGCGGCCATTCGGCGCGGCACCCCCTTCGGAGCGGTCGGGCGGTGGGTGACCGGAGATCGGGGGACCAGCGGTCGGAACGTCCGAGCCGACTCGAAATGATCAGTATCCGGCCGGGAAACGGCGGCAGCCGCCCCCGGGTGTGCATCCTTCATGGCTCTTCTGACAGTTTTGACGCCCTCGTGCAGGTGGGTGTTCCGGATCGCTGTGCATTCCACCCGTCCTGATGACGGCGCGCGCGTTCCGGACGCCCCCAGCATCCCCCCGGGAGCGACGCGCCACCCGGTGGCAGCCCCCACGGCAGGGCCACGGGCGGGCGCGATCCAGCGCACCCTACGACCGCGGCCGGGGCTGCGTCAGCCGGATGTCCGATCAGTCACCCGAAGGGCTGGATTACGGGCGGGGGGCACCCCGGCGAGACCCCCGCGGCGGCGCCGGCCGGGCCCGCGAAACGTCCGAGGGCGCTGCACCCATGGGGGTTGTCCCACGGTGTGCAGCGCCCTCGGTGCGGGTCCTGCTACTGCGCCGCCTTCAGCGCGATGTCGGTGCGGTGCTGCGCGCCCTTCAGGGAGATCCGCGCGATGCCGCGGTAGGCGCGCTCACGGGCCTCGGCGATGTCCGCGCCGGTCGCGGTGACCGAGAGCACGCGGCCGCCGGCGCTGAGCACCTCGCCGCCCTCGCCGCTGCGGGTGCCCGCGTGCAGCACGTACGTGGTCGCGTCGGCCACGTCGTCCAGGCCCTCGATGACGTCGCCGGTCCGCGGCGCCGCCGGGTAGCCCTCGGAGGCGACGACCACCGTGACGGCGGCGCCTTCGTCCCAGCGCAGCGGCTCCAGCTCGCCGAGCGTGCCCCTGGCCGCGGCCAGCAGCACACCGGCCAGCGGGGTGCGGAGCCGCGCCAGCACGACCTGGGTCTCCGGGTCGCCGAACCGGGCGTTGAACTCGATCACCCGGGTGCCGCGCGAGGTCAGCGCGAGCCCCGCGTACAGCAGGCCGGAGAACGGCGTGCCGCGGCGGCGCAGCTCGTCGACGGTGGGCTGCAGGACGGTGGCCATGACCTCGTCGACCAGGCCCTCGGGGGCCCAGGGCAGCGGGGAGTACGCGCCCATGCCGCCGGTGTTGGGGCCCTCGTCGCCGTCCAGGGCGCGCTTGAAGTCCTGCGCGGGGACGAGCGGCAGCACGGTGGTGCCGTCGGTGATCGCGAAGAGCGACACCTCGGGGCCGTCGAGGTACTCCTCGATGACCACGCGGTCGCAGGACGCGGCGTGCGCCAGCGCGGCCTCGCGGTCGGAGGTGACGACGACGCCCTTGCCGGCGGCCAGGCCGTCGTCCTTGACGACGTACGGCGCGCCGAAGGCGTCCAGCGCGGCGGCGGCCTCGTCGGGCGTGGTGCAGACGTAGGAGCGCGCGGTCGGCACGCCCGCGCCGGCCATCACGTCCTTGGCGAACGCCTTCGAGCCCTCCAGCTGGGCGGCCTCGCCGGACGGGCCGAAGACCGGGATGCCCGCCTCGCGCAGCGGGTCGGCGACGCCGGCGACCAGCGGCGCCTCGGGGCCGACCACCACGAGGTCGGACTCCAGCAGGCGGGCCAGGGCGGTGACGGCCGCACCGTCCAGCTGGTCGACCGGGTGCACCGTCGCGACCTGCGCGATCCCGGCGTTGCCCGGGGCGCAGTGCAGCTCGGTGACGGCGGGATCAAGGGACAGGGAGCGGCACAGGGCGTGTTCGCGGGCGCCGCCGCCGATTACGAGGACCTTCACGCTCCGAGAGCCTAGTCGGTGGCCTGTTCCGTTCTCTCCCTGGTGGTGGCGAAACCTCCAATGGTGCCGCTTTTCGCCGCATCCGCTTCGGAGGATCGTCCAAGCCGGGCGCCCGCGGGGGCCGGTCCACCGGGCCGGGTCATGCCCGGGGAGCCTGCGGGCATGACCCGGAAGAGTGAAATCCCGCCGACCGGCGAAACCCTCCCACCTCGGCTTCCGGACCCGAATTCGGATAACGATCACAGCCGAAGCCGCCCCACGGTAAGCCATTTGGGGGTAAGACATGCTGTTGGACGAGAACCGGCGACCGCCGGGGCACGGCACCATGGGCGGCTCACACCCCCAGCACGGAGCCATGTGCGACGGCGTACCGGTTCGACGCGCCGTCAGCCACGTGTCCAGCCAAGGACTGCACTGTCACCCCGCCACAGGGAGCCCCACAGGTGAGCCAGCCGGAAATGCAACCCGAGGAGAGCCCCTGGGGCAAGGACGTCGGTGAGGAGGACCAGCCGTCGGCGACCGCGCCCGGCAGGACCCCCACCCGGCGCCGCGCCGACCTGAGCGCCCGCCAGTTCCCGCTGGGCGACTGGGGCGAGCCCGCCGAGCGCCTGGAGGAGCTGTACCGCTGGTCCGAGGAGCGGGCCGTGGAGGCGATCGACTGGTACCGCCGGGACCGCGTCTGGAAGCGCCGCTGGGCCCGGCTGCTGCGCTTCGGTGCGGCGGTCTCCGCGGTGGGCGGCGCGAGTGCCCCGCTGGTCGGCCTGACCGGCGTGCTGGAGCAGGCCGCCGGCTGGGGCTACGTCGGCCTCGTCCTGGCGGCGGCCTGCCTGCTCACCGACCGCGCGTTCGGCCTGACCTCGGGCTGGATGCGGGACGTGTCCACCGCGCAGGCGCTGCAGCGCCGCCTGGAGGCGTTCCAGTTCGACTGGGCCTCGGAGTGCGTGCGCGAGGTGCTGGGCCCCACCGAGGGCACCGCGGGCGAGGCGGCCGAGCGGTGCCTCGGCGTGCTGCGGCGGTTCTGCGAGGACGTCTCCGACATGGTCCGCACCGAGACCTCGGAGTGGATGCTGGAGTTCCGCGCCTCGATGACGCAGCTGCCCACCCAGGCGCCCGGCACCTGGGGCGGCCGCTGCGAGGGCGGCATCGGCGCCCAGGTGCGGGTGCTGCCGTCGCCGGGCACCCGGCCCACGATGCCGCGCCAGCGCCCGCCGGAGGGCCCGCTGCGCTGACGGCGCCGGTGCGCGCCGCACGTGCGGCGGAGGGGCGGTCCCACGGGGGCCGCCCCTCCGGCCGTTCCCGGCCCTTCCCGGCCGGAGGCGCGGGGCGGAGGCGCGGGCCTGGGCCCGGGGCGCCGGACGCAGGAACGACCGGGAACGGTCAGGCGAAGACGATCATCGAGCCCTGGGTGACGCTGCGGGTGGCCGCCGCGTACAGCCCGGCCCAGGCGTGCCGCTCACGGGCGTACGGGTGGACGTCGTCGAGCGGCGGCGCGAACGGCTGCTCCAGCCCGGTCGGGGCGAGCGGCCTGGTCGGCAGCGGCGGATCGAGCACGTCGATGCCCAGCACCGGTGCCACCGCCTGCAGTTCACGCAGCAGCCCGTACGAGGAGCCGAGCGGGCCTCCGGTCGCGAGCAGCGCGTCGTCCACCAGCGGCACACCGAACTCGACCGGCACGTACGCCCCGGCATGGTCGAAGTGCCAGACCAGGTGGGACTGTTCGGCGGTCGACTCGAACATCTCCAGCAGCTGCTCGTAGTCACCGCCGAGCGCGTCCACCGGGGTGATGGCGAAGCCGGTGATGCCCAGCAGGTAGGCGCGGCGCAGGAAGTGCAGCGAGTCGTAGTCGAACGCGGCTATCGGCTCGACGTCCCCGCTGATGCCGGGCGCGTAGCTGTGCACCGGGACCTCGGGCAGCCCGTGGCCTGCCAGTACCGCGTTGTAGCGGGCCAGGTCCTCGCGGAAGGGGTTCTCGGGGCTGTACGTGAGGACGTCCACGAGCGGGACGAGCCAGAGGTCGCAGGCCATGGGCCGGCTCACCCTCTCCGGTGGTCGGGCGCCGCGTGCGGCCGCCGGCGTTGGTGGGGGAACGACCGCCCACCCTACCGGCCGGGTCCTCGCGGCCGTCGACCTCCTCGGGCCGCCCCGGCCCGTCCCGCCGGGCGGGTGCCCGCCGGTCAGGGCGAGGCGGCCTCGCCGCCCGCGGACGCCACCGGGTGCACCGGCCGGCCGAACCGGCCCGGCGGGACGGACCGCGGCAGCGGCACCCGGTTCGCGTCCTCGGCGACGGGTGCCACGGCCGGACGCGCCACCGGCGCCCGCAGCAGGCCGACCACCGGCACGCTGTCGAGGTCCTCGCCGGACAGCCGGGCGAGGAGTTCGAGGGTGTGCAGGTTGTAGTCGTTCACCGTCTGGTGGGCGCCGGGGAGGTCGCGGGCCTCGATCCGGTCGACGAGCTCGCCGTGGCGGTCCCAGCACAGCCCGCCGAGGTCCTCGGCGGGCCGCAGGAACGGCGCGGCGAACATCCAGGACTGCACCCGCAGCCAGCCCAGGTACTCGGAGATCCGGGCGTTGCCGAGCAGCCCGGACGCCTCCTTCCAGAACCGCAGGTCGCAGCCGACGAGCACGTCGAGCTGCCCGGACCGGGACGCCCGGGCCGCCGCGTCCGCCCGGCGGCGCAGCGAAGGCAGCCGCGACCAGTCGAACCGGCGGGACGGGCCGGCCGTGAGGCGGCGCAGCGCGCTGTCGGTGAGCAGGGTGCGGGCCTCGAAGATCTCCAGGAAGTCCCGCCAGGTGAACGCGGGCACGGTGAAGCCGCGGTTGTGCTCGGTGCGCAGCAGGCCCTGGGCCGCGAGGTCGACCATCGCCTCCCGGGCGGGGGTCGCGGAGACCCCGTACAGGTCGGCGACCTCCTTGACGGTGAAGTTCCGGCCGGCCGGGAGGCGGCCGGCCATCATCTCCTCGCGGAGGGCGTCGGCGATCTGTTCCCGCAGGCTGTTGCGCTGGATCGGCGGACGGGCGGCACCGGTGCCGTTCATGCGGGCCACCCCTCCTCTCGGCGGTCGGGGAACCACCGCGGAACACGATGGCGGCTCATCTTCTCAAAGAGATGTCCTCCGGGTACACACGCGCCCAACCCCGCCCATAAGCGGACAGCCCCGCGGCCGGTCCGCCGGTCAGCGCTGGACCGGCGCCGGGATGCCCAGCAGCCGGTCGCGGTGCACCGGGAACTCCGCCCGCGCCTTGGCCACCTCCGCCGGGTCGAGGTCGACGGTGAGCACCTCCTCCTCGGCCCCCGCCTCGCCGAGCACCCGGCCCCAGGGGTCGACGACCAGGCTGTGCCCGGCCTGCGGCACCCCGCCGTGGGTGCCGGCGGTGTTGCAGGCGAGCACGTAGGCCTGCTCCTCGACCGCGCGCGCCCGGGCCAGCAGCGTCCAGTGCTCGCGCCGGCGCGCCGGCCACGCGGCGGGGACGACCAGCAGCTCGGCGCCGTCGTCGAGCAGGGCGCGGAACAGCTCGGGGAACCGCAGGTCGTAGCAGGTGGCGAGGCCGAGCCGGCCGACGCCGGTGTCGGCGGTGACGATCTCCTGGCCTGCGCCCATCGCGACGGCCTCGCCGCTGTCGAAGCCGAAGCGGTGGATCTTGCGGTAGGTGTGCGTCAGCGTGCCGTCCGGCGCGAAGAGCAGCGAGGTGTTGTAGATCGGGCCGTCGGGGTCGCGCTCCACGATGGAGCCGGCGTGCAGCCAGACGCCCGCGGCCCGGGCGGCGGCGCCCATGGCCTCGGCGGTCGGCCCGTCGAGCGGCTCGGCCCCGGCGGACCAGGCGTCGTACGCGAAACCGCCGAGTGCCCAGAGCTCGGGCAGGACGACGAGGTCCGCCCCGTCCTGGGCACGGACCAGCGCGGCCGCGCGCGACCTCCGCTCGGCCGGCGGTTCGGCGTCGGAGACCGCGAGTTGGATCAATGAAGCGCGCACAGTACCACCGTCCACGGCAAGAGTCCTACGATCATCACCCGAAAGCACTGCCCTGCTGTGACCCGACAGCGTAACGTGCGGGTAGCACTTGCGCCCCCAGGTCTCGGCGGTAGCGGCGGCGGTGTCGGAAGCTGACGGAGGGCCGGAGATTCCCGTGACGGACAACCAGACCGTGCAGGCCTACACCGACGCGTGGACCCAGTCCATCGAGTCGGTCGCGGAGCTGCTGGCCCCGCTGCCCACCGACTCGTGGAACCGGCCCACCGACTGCCCCGGCTGGTCGGTGCGCGACGTCGTCTCGCACATCATCGCCGTCGAGTCCGAGCTGCTCGGCGACCCGCGGCCGATCCACTCGCTCCCCCGCGACCTGCGGCACGTCACCAGCGAGTTCGCCCGCTACATCGAGCTGCCGGTCGACAAGCGGCGCTGCCACACCCCGGTCGAGATCACCAGCGAGCTCGAGTACACGGTGATCCGCCGCTCCCGGGCCCTGCGCAACGCCCGGCAGGAGCCGCAGGACCTCGTCCGCTGGCCGGCCGGCCCGCTCTCCCGCGACATCCCCTACACCGAGCTGCTGCGCAACCGCGCCTTCGACGTCTGGGTGCACGAGCAGGACCTGCGCCGCGCCCTGCAGGTGCCCGGCAACCTCGACTCGCCCGGCGCCCTGGTCGCCCGCGACCTGCTGGTCCAGGCACTGCCCAAGGTGGTCGCCAAGCTGGCGGGCGCACCGGCCGGTTCGACGGTCGTCCTCGACGTGACCGGCCCGGTGGAGTTCCTGCGCACCGTCCGCGTCGACGCGATGGGGCAGGGCAGCGTCGACGCCTCGGTGGGCCTCGCCCCCGACGTCCAGCTCCACCTCGACTGGGAGACGTACGTGCGGCTCGCCTGCGGGCGCGTCCGCCCGGAGACCGCCGCGGCGGGCATCCGGGTCGACGGCGACACCGAGCTGGCCGCGCGGGTCATCGCCCACTTCGCCGTCACCCCCTGACGCTCCCGCCAGGCCCGGCGCAGGCACCGCGGCGCGCGCCCCCGTACGCGGGTGGCGTGCACCGCTGATCCCCCGGACACCCCCGGCCGGCCGTCACGTCACCCGTTCGGCCCTCGTTGATGCGTGCAGACCCATCACCGAGAGTGAAGGAGGGGCGGCATGGACGACGAGACCGGCATGGTGCTGGTGCCGTCGGAGTTCCCGGTCACCGGGGAGCCGATCAGGGTGGTGATGATCGACGGCGAGCCGTGGTTCGTCACCGCGGACGTGTGCAGGATCCTCGGCCGGACCAATCCGAGCGAAGCCGCGAAGTCGCTGGACCCGGGCCACACCCGGCGGATCGATCTGCGGACCGTAACCCTCAGCCCGACTGAGGGTGCGCACGTTTACGCAGGTGGGAAACCCTACGGGCGGGGAAATCCGGTGGTCGGCGTGCTGAGCGAGGCCGGCCTCTACCGGCTGATCATGCGGTCCCACAAGCGGTCCGCGGCGCCCTTCCAGGCGTGGGTCACCGACGAGCTCCTGCCGGCGATCCGGGCGGGCGAGTTCGACTTCGGCCACCACCGGGAGCGGATGGCCGAGACCCTCGCCGAGGCGGTCGGCGGCCGGGTCGACATCGTCGCCGAGGTCACGCGGGGTGACGGACTGGGCGTGCTCGTGCACTCGGACGGCACGGTGCACTGCCGGCACGGCGAGATGGTGTTCCGGGTGCCCGGGCGGGAGGAGGACAGCGGCCCGCCCTTCGGCGGGTACTTCAGCTGCCCGAGCGTGGAGCACGTGGGCATCCGGGGCAGTGTGGCCGTCCCGCGCTGCCCGCGGCTCAAGCTGGTGGAGCTGATCCGCCGGCTGGCGACGCCGGCCGTACGGCCCTCCGCCGGCGGCGCGCTCTCCTGCGAGCTGGGACGCGCCCGGCTGTCCGGCGCCGCGCCCGACATCGCCGATCTGCTGCGGGAGCTCGGCGAGGCCTGACACGGGGATGCCGTCCCTCCCTGGCCGGGGAGGGGCGGCGTCCGCCGGCGGGCCGGTCAGCCGGTGGGGGCGACCTTGCGGCGCAGGCGCAGGATCATCGCGGTGCCGGCGGCCAGCGGCAGGAACTGCCAGCAGAGGGCCCACCGGTAGGTCTCGGCGGTGTACGCGCCGCCGGGCCCGGCGAGTGCGTCGAGCAGGACGCCCACGCCGAGCAGGGTGACGACCGTCCCGACGAAGCCGCCCATGTTGGCGATGCCCGAGGCGGTGCCGAGCCGTTCGCGGGGGTTGGCGGAGCGGGCGTGGTCGAGGCCGATCAGCGAGGCCGGCCCGTTGCTGCCCATGACGAGCACGAGGACGAGGAGCAGCCAGAGGGGCGGGCGCCCGCCGGGCCAGGCGAGGGCGGCGGCCCAGCTGCCCGCGGTGGCGCCGATCACCGCGAGGGTGAGCGGCATGCGGCTCTGCGGGCTGCGGGAGACGACCCGGCCGAAGACCAGGGAGAAGACCATGGTGCCGGCCACGAGGACGGTGAGCATGCCGCCGGCGGCGGCGCGGCTCATGCCCTGGCCCTCGACGAGGTAGGGCATGCCCCAGAGCAGGCCGAAGGCGGCGGCGGGGAAGGCGGTGGTGAAGTGCACCCACAGGCCGAGCCGGGTGCCGGGTTCGGCCCAGGCCGCCCGGATCTGGGCGCCGACCCGGACCGGTGCCGCGGGCAGGGGGCGGCCCCGTCCGTGCTCCGGTCCCTCCCGCAGGGTGAGGGCGACGAGCGCGAAGACGGCGGCACCGGCGGCACCGATGGCGGCGAAGGTGACCGTCCAGCCGCGGCTGTGCAGCGCCTGGGCGAGGACGACGGTGGTGAACAGGTTGCCGACCACGCCGACGAGGCCGGTGAGCTGGGCGATCAGCGGGTTCCGGGCGGCGGGGAACCAGTGCGCGGCGACCCGCAGCACGCTGATGAAGGTCATGGCGTCGCCGCAGCCGATCACGGCGCGGGCGGCGAGGGCCGGGCCGAACGACGCGGCGAACGCGAAGGCGAGCTGCCCGGCGCTCATCAGCAGGACGCCCAGCAGCAGGACCCGGCGGGCGCCGAGCCGGTCGACGAGCAGGCCGACGGGTATCTGCATGGCCGCGTAGACCAGGACCTGGAGGACGGCGAAGGTGGAGAGCGCGGACGCCCCGATGCCGAACCGTGCGGCGGCGTCGAGGCCGGCGACGCCCAGGCTGGTGCGGTGGACCACGGCGAGGAGGTAGACGGAGGCGCCCACCGTCCAGGCCGTCCAGGCGGCGCGGCCGCCGGGAGGGTCGGTGCGGGGCGCGGGTGCCGGGCGGGCCCCGGGCAGGGGGGTGGTCGTGCCGGCAGGGTCCGCGCTCATGGCGCGAGCCTAGTCATCCCATGACCTGACCAATCAGGCAGGGTCCGGCCCGCCGCGTCGGCCCGCCGGTCCCGTACCGGCGGCCGGCGGGCGCGGCCTCCGGTCAGCCCGTCAGCGTCCAGCTCACGGTGCGGGTCATGTAGCGGTCGCGGAAGGCCTCGTCACGGACCCAGTCCGTGGTGTCCCGGACGGTCGCGGTGACGGTGACGCGGGCTCCCGCGGGCAGGGCGAGGGTGGCGGTGTCCAGCCAGCTGCCGCCGGCGGCGGTGGGCGGCACCGGCTTCCCGTCCACCGTCCAGTCGACGTGCAGCTGGCGCGGCCCGTCCAGCGGCAGCGCGGACACCTGCAGCCGGGGACGCCCGGCGACCGGTCCGGCGGCGGGCACCGTCCCGTCCAGCGGCTGCACCCGGCGGTAGAGCTGCTCGACGATCGCCTCGCGCGACGGCAGGTTGTACGAGCCGCCGAGGGTCCGCATCACGGAGTCGGGGGTGGGCCGGTAGAGGCCGTTGGCGCTGCGGTACGCGCCGACCGTGCCCCCGCCGTCCGGCGAGGTGGCGCCGAGCCACCGCCACCACTTGGTGCGGGTCCGCAGCATCTCGGCGGCGTCGACGGCGGAGAGGTTGGCGTAGGCCGGGTCGGTGGGGGCGCTGTCGTACTCGTCGCCGAGGTCGCCGACCGTGTGGCCGATCTCGTGCTGGATGATCCGTCCGGCGTCCGGGCTGCCGCCCGCGAGCGTGGTGACCCCGGTGCCGCCCGCGCCGCCGTACTCGGCGGAGTTGGCGAGCGCTATCAGGTACTGCGGCCCGGCGTCCGGCCCGGCGTAGCGGGCGGTGGCGTCCTCGTCGGCGCAGAGCAGCCGTGCCGTCCCCTCGCACCAGAAGTGCATGCCGAGCGGGGTGTCGGCGGCTTCGCCGTCCTCCGACTCGGCGATGCCGGCGGCCGGGGAGACGACCTCGACCCGCCGTATGTTGAAGAAGTTCTGGTACGTCCGGAACGGCTCGATCTCCATCAGGGCCCGCCAGGCCCGGTCGGCCTGCTCCTGGAAGAGCGCCTGCTGGCCGAGGGTGTAGCCGTCGCCGAGCAGCACCAGGGTGATGCGGTTGGCCGGGTCTCCGGCGCGGCGGACGTCGACGCTGGGGGCGGCGCCGGGGGCCCGCAGGTCGAGCCGGTGCGGGGCGGGCGGTGCCACCCGGTCGGGCAGCGGACCGACGGGCGGCCCTATCACCGCGGACGGTGCGGGTGCCGCCACCTCCAGGGCGGCGGGCAGCACCGCGGCCGACATCAGCATGAGGGCGGCGAGGCTCCGGACGATCCTGCCAGGGTTGCCAGGCGGCATGCGGGTGCGTCCTCCGGGCTCCGGTCACCCGGCGGGGGCTCGGGTGGGGGTCGCACAGACGTACCCACGGCGGTGCGCCCGGCCCACCGGTCGAGCCCGAAGTTCGCCGGACCGGACCAATGCCCGTCCGGCGTGTCGGCTGGCGCCGGCGGCCTCCGCGGCTCCGGTACCGGCCGCGGCACCGGCCGCTCAGCCGCTGCGCAGCGCGGCGAGCGGGTCCGTCCGGGCCGCCCGGACGGCCGGGTAGAGGCCGGCGAGCACGCCGAGCGCGGCGCCGGCCAGCGGCGCCGGCAGGGTCGCCCACGGCTGCAGGACGGCCGTCCAGTCCCGGGCGGCGGCCACGGCCAGCACGGTCAGCACCCCGGCGCAGGTGCCGACGAGGCCGCCGAGCGCGCCGAGCACCGCCGACTCGGTGAGGAACTGCGCGGCGATGTGGTGCGTGCGCGCGCCCAGGGCGCGGCGCAGCCCGATCTCCGGGGTGCGCTCCACCACCGCCACCAGGGTGGTGCCGGTGATGCCCGCCGCGCCCACGGCCAGGCAGGTCGCGGCGAGCGCCAGGAGGAGTCCGGCCAGGTCGGCCCTGACGGGGTCGCGCAGGGTGCGCGGGTCCGGCGGGGCGGTGACGGTGAACCGGTCGGGGGCGTCCGGGCGCAGCGCCACGGCGAGCTGGCCGGCGACCACCGCGGCCGCACCGGCCCGGGTGGCGACCAGCAGGTGGGCGGCCCGGTCGGTGCCGGGGCCCGGGTTGCCGAAGCGGGCCAGCGCCGTCGAGCCGGGGATGATCAGACCGGGCCGGGGGTCGGGCAGCCGTGCGGTGTCCTCGTACACGCCGATCACGGTGTAGGGCAGTCCGTCGATGAAGATCGCGGGCTGTGCGTCCAGCCGGTGCACCCCCAGGCGGGTGGCGGCCGCCGTGCTGAGCAGCACGACCGGCAGTTCGGCCGACTGCGCGTACCGGTCGAGGGTCACCCCGGCGGTCAGCGCGGGGTGCATCGCGGCGACCGCGCCCGGGCTGGCCGCGATCAGCGCCAGGTCCGGCGCCAGGTCCGGCGCCGCGGGCCCGCCGGCCGGCGAGGCGGAGATCCGCAGGTGCTCCGCCGGGATGCGCCACCAGACGCCTGCCGCGGTCACGCCCTCGATCCGGCCGGCCCGGGCGTCGGCGTCGGTGGGGAAGCCGGACTGCGGGTTGGCACCGGGCGGCACGCCGTCCGTCACCGGGTGGTCGGCCACGGTGACGGTGGTCGCCTCCGTCAGGTCGAACCGGGCGCCGATCTGCCCGGACGCAGTCGCCGCCAGCCCCAGCACGGCGACGGACGCACCGATGCCGAGCACGGTGCCGAGCATCGTGAGGGCCGAACGCCCCGGCCGCCGCAGCACCCCCGCCAGGGCCTCGGACACGATGTCGCGCGGGCCGAACCGGGAGGGCGGCCCGGGCAGCACCGTCCTGGCCATCAGGCCGCCGCCGGCTCGGCGAGGCGGCCGTCGCCGATGTGCACCACCCGCCCGGCCCGGACGGCCACCGCCGGGTCGTGGGTGATCACGACCAGGGTGCGGCCGTCGTCGTGCAGACCCGTCAGGAGCTCCAGCACCACCGCGGCGGCGGCGGAGTCCAGGTTGCCGGTCGGCTCGTCGCACAGCAGCAGGCTCGGCCGGTTGACCAGCGCCCGGGCGACGGCGACCCGCTGCCGCTCGCCGCCGGAGAGCGTGGTGGGCAGCGCGTCCAGCCGGTGGCCCAGGCCGACGCGGCGCAGTGCCGCACGGGCCGCCGGCCCGCGGTCCGGCCACGGGGTGCGGTTGTAGACCTGGGCGAGCAGCACGTTCTCCTCCGCGGTGCGGTGCGGCAGCAGGTGGAACGACTGGAAGACGAAGCCGATCCGGCTCCCGCGCAGGGTGGAGCGGTCCCGGTCGGACAGCCCTCCGGTGTCGATGCCGTCCAGCAGGTAGCGGCCGCAGCTCGGGGTGTCGAGCAGGCCCAGCAGGTGCAGCAGGGTCGACTTGCCCGAGCCGGACGGCCCGGTGACCGCCACGTACTCGCCCTGCCGCACCACCAGGTCGCACGGGTGGAGCGCGGTGACCGGCGGCGGGCCCGCGAAGGTGCGGCCGATGCCGTCGAGGCGGACCACCTCGCTCACCGGCCCACCACCACCGGGTCGTTCGCCTGGAGCTGCGCGGTCTGCACCGGGGTCACCGCCACCTGGCCGTTGGCGTTGACGCCCGTGGTCACCGGCACGGTGATCCGCCGGCCGAGGGAGTCGATCCGGGTGACCGCCGTACGCCCGGAGGCGTCGGTGAAGACGGCGGCGACCGGCACGCTGAGCACCGGTTCGGCGGTGGCGCTGCGCGCCACCGTGATCCGCACGTTCTGCCCGTCGAACGCGGCCGGCAGCGGCTCGGCCGGTTCGATCCGCAGCGGCACGTACGCCGGGACCTGCGGGTCCGGCCCCGGGGAGGCCCCGGCCGCGCCGCCGGCGGGCGGGGCGGCCGCACCGGCCGCGGCCCCGCCGATCGGGACGACCCGGCCGACCGGAGGTGCGGTGGTCGGGGTGCCCACCTCGGCGACCCGTCCCTTGACCGTGGTGCCGGTCGCCTCGGAGAGGATCTCCACCGCCATGCCCGCCCGGATCCCCGGCGCCTGGCCCGGGGGCAGCTCCCCGGTGACCACCAGGTCACCGGCGGCCAGCGAGAGCAGGGCGCCGGTCACCGGCGCACCGACCGGCGCGTTGACCGCGGTGACGACGGCGGGCAGGGCGGGCACGAACACCACCTCGCCGGCCGGCACCGTCGGCCCGTCGAGCGCCTGCGCCTCGGCCAGTGCCGCCGTGTCGTCGGCCAGCCGCGCGCGGGCCTCGGCGAGCTGCCCGGCGGGCACCGCGGCGGTCCCTTCGGCCGACCCTGCCGGTGCGGCGGCCTGCTGCGCCGTCAGCGCGTCGACCTGGCGCCGGTCCGCCTCGACCGCCTGGCGGGCGGCGTCGACCGCCTGGCGGGCCGCCGGGCCCGCGGTCGGCGCCTGGCGGCCGAGTCCGCGGTAGTAGGCGGTCACCGCTGCGGCCGTGCCCGGCCCGTAGTCGCCCTCGTCGTCCGCGCCGCGCCCGTGCCCGAGGTCGGCCAGCGCGGCCTGCAGCTGAGCCACGTCCGGCCCGCTGCTGCCGGGCCTGAGGTCGCGGTAGGCCGGGACGGCGCCGTGCAGCACGACGAGCGGCCGGCCGGAGACCTCCGCGAGCAGCTGACCGTTCTCCACTCGGTCGCCGGCCTTCACGGCCAGCGCGGAGACGTAGAGCTGGGTGATCTCGGCCGAGGTCGGCACCGGGGTGACGTCGTAGCGGGTGGGCGGGTGGACCTGGCCGCGGACGACGGTGGACCTGGTCAGCACCTGCATCGTCGCCTGCGCCGTCAGCAGGGTGTCCGGCGGCGGGGCGGTGCCGGCGGCCCGCTCGGCGGGCGAGGTGACGAATGCGGCGGCGGCGAGGCCGCCGCAGGCCACCAGCGCGGCGGCCGCCGCCGTCGCGAGGAGCGCCCGGCGGCGCCGGGTCGTCGGCGACCGGCCGGCCGGCGCGGTGTCCTCCGGCTCGTCCGGGTCGCATTCCTGCCCCGGTTCACTGATCAGGTCGCTCAACGCCAGTCCCCAGCCGTTCACCGCCGCTCGTCGGACGGATTTCCACGTGCACCGGAGCGATTGATGCGCCTTCCCCACCGCAGCCCGGGCCGAGCCGCCCCAGCGTCGCACGGGGCCCGTCGCCCCCCGTGGTGCGACAGCACCGAATCCGGCCCGGGCACCCGTCTCCCGCAGCGAATTCCACCATTCGGGTCACTCCGCCGGGCGGCGTACGGGCACGGCCGGCCCGCCGCCTCAGGAGCGGGACGGCACCGGGACGAGGGCGCCCTCAGCGCCGCCGGAAGGTCAGGACGGCGTGCGTGGCCACGCCGAGCAGCAGCCCCCAGAAGGGTGCGCCGATGCCGAACAGCGTCATGCCCGAGGCGGTGGCCAGGAAGGTGACGACCGCGCCGTCCCGGCCGCGCTCGTCGGCGACCGCCGCGGCCAGGCTGCCCTGGAAGGAGGCCAGCAGGGCCACTCCGGCGATCACCGCGATCAGCACGTGCGGAAGCCCGGTGAAGAGGCTGACCAGCACCCCGCCGAAGCTGCCCACCACCAGGTAGAGCACGCCGGCGGACATCCCGGCGACGTACCGGCGGCGCGGGTCGGGGTGGCTCTCCTCGCTGGTGCAGATCGCGGCGGTGATCGCCGCCAGGTTGACCCCCGGGGAGCCGAACGGGGCGAGCAGCACCGACAGCCCGCCGGTCGCCCCGACCAGCAGCCGGTCGTCCGGCCGGTAGCCCGAGGCCCGCATGATGCCGAGGCCGGGGGCGTTCTGCGAGGCCAGCGCCACGATGGTGAGCGGCAGCGCCAGGCCCACGGCCGCCGCCCAGGAGAAGGCGGGCACGGTGAGCACCGGCCGGGTGGGGCCGCCCGATCCGACGTGCAGCGGCAGGCCGACGGTCGCGGCCGCGAGCACGGCGCCGGCCACCAGGGCCAGCGGCACGGCGTACCGGGGGACGAACCGCTTGGCGCCCAGGAACGCGGCGAAGGAGCCGAGCACCAGCACGGGGGCACCGTGCAGCTCGGTGAAGATGCCGGCCCCGAAGGTGAAGAGGATGCCGGCCAGCATGGCGTTGACGATCCCGACCGGGATCGCGCGGACGAGCCGCCCGAACAGCCCGGTGACACCGAACACCGCCACCGCGGCCGAGCTCAGCACGAAGGCCCCGACCGCCTCCCGGTACGGGTACGCCCCGAGGCTGCCCACCAGGAGCGCCGCGCCGGGGGTGGACCAGGCGGTGATCACCGGGGTCCGGGTCCACCAGCTGAGGAAGAGGCAGGTCAGGCCGCTGCCGATCGACACCGCCCAGATCCACGACGCGGTGTGCGCCTGGTCGAGCCGGCCGGCCGCCGCCGCGGCGAGCACCACCACCAGCGGGCCGGAGAACGACACGGCGATGCAGACGAGCCCGGCGAGCAGGGCGGGCAGCGAGACGTCGCGCCGGAGCGACGGCGGGTACTCGGACGGGATGGCGGCGGACTCGACCTGCACCGCTGTCTGATGATCGGACATGCCGAGCAGTATCGCGGAGGGCCGCCGGAACCCCGGAGGAATTCTCCGGGACAAGGCCCGGCCCGACGGGACGGCCCGGCACGGGCGCGGGGAGCGCGCCGCAGGCGCGATCCGCGGGCCAGGACGACATCTTGCCCGCGCTCCCCCCGTGACCGGCCGGATCGTGCGTCAATGGGGTGAAGGCTCGGCGCGGGAGGCCGGGGCCGCTGCACCGGACACCTTCGCCTGCACATTGCCGCACCATGCCCTGGGGGCTGCCATGCGAACGTCCGCCGTCTCCCGCCCCGCCCGCCGCGCCGCCGTCGTCGCCGCGGCCGCCCTGACCGTCGGCGCGGTCCTGCCCGTCCTCTCCGCCGGCACCGCTCGGGCAGCCTGCGGCGACACGCCGCCCGCGGCGGCCTCCCCGGCACCACGGCACACCACGGACCCCGTCGCGGGCTTCGTCCCCCCGCTGCCGGAGACCGCCGCACCGGGCGGCCCGGCCGTGGAGATCGCGCTGGAGCAGGCGAACTTCACCGGCGCGCCGTACGAGCGGCTGGCGCCGCAGCTCGCGCTGTTCGCCTCGGAGTCCTCGGCGGAACCGGGCCGGCTGGTGAACCTGCAGCCGGAGGACGTCACGGTCGAGGTGATGCGGCAGGGCGCGTGGCAGCAACTGCCGGTGCACCAGGGGTGCGACCCGACGCTGACCGTCGACACCTCGTCCGTCGCCGAACCGGTGCCGGACGGTCAGGCCCACCGCTACCTCTTCCGGCTGGCGCTCACGGCGTCCCTGCCGGCGGAGCTGACGCGGATCGACGTCCTCGGCGGGCCGGGCGTCGCGGGCGGCACCGCGTCGTTCACCCTCACGGTCGAACGGTCCGCGGCGGACGCCGCGCCGGCTGCGGCGGCGGCACCGGCCGGGGCGGTGCCGGTCGGCACGGCGCCGGTCGCGTCGGTGACCGGTGCCGCAGCGGCGCCCTCCCTGGCCGGGTTCGGCGTCGTCACCGGGTCGGCGGTGCTGGCCGCCGGGTCCGGGGCCCTGCTGGTGCGGCGCTCGCGGCGCCGCTGAGCAAGAGAACGCCGCGGCCCCGCCCCCTCGCGAGGGGGCGGGGCCGCGGCGTTCCCGGGGCGGTCAGCCCCAGGTGATGAGGCGCTTGGGGTGTTCCAGGATCGCGGCGGTGTCCGCGAGCACCCGGGAGCCGAGTTCGCCGTCGACCAGGCGGTGGTCGAAGGAGAGCGCGAGGGTGGTGACCTGACGCGGCACCACCTTGCCCTTGTGCACCCACGGCATCGCCCGGACCGCGCCGACGGCGAGGATGGCCGCCTCGCCGGGGTTGAGGATGGGCGTGCCGGTGTCGACACCGAAGACGCCGACGTTGGTGATGGTGATCGAGCCGCCCTGCATGTCCGCGGGCGCGGTCCTGCCCTCGCGGGCGGTGTCGACGAGTTCGCCGAGCGCGACCGCGAGCTGGGTCAGGCTCCGCGCGCCCGCGTCCTTGATGTTGGGCACGATCAGGCCGCGCGGCGTGGCGGCCGCGATGCCGAGGTTGATCCGGCCCTTGAGGACGATCTCCTGGGCGGCCTCGTCCCAGCTGGCGTTGACCGCCGGGTGCCGCTTGACCGCGGTGAGCAGCGCCTTGGCGACGAGCAGCAGCGGGCTGACCCGGACGCCGGGGCCGAGTTCGCCGCTCTCCTTGAGCCGCCGGACGAGCTTCATCGTGCGCGTCACGTCGACCTGGACGAACTCCGTGACGTGCGGAGCGGTGAAGGCCGACGAGACCATCGCCGACGCGATCGCCTTGCGCACGCCCTTCACGGGGATGCGGACGTCCTCCGCGCCGCTCGCGACGGCCACCGGGAGGGCGGCCGCGGGAGCGGTGTCGGCGGGCGCAGCAGCGACGGCGGCGGGCGCGACGGCCTCGGCCGGCTCCTGCACCGGGGCGACCGGGGCGACCGCGGCGTGCACGTCCTCCCGGGTGATCACACCGGCGGGACCGGTCGGGACGACCGTCCGCAGGTCGACGCCGAGGTCCTTGGCGAGCTTGCGGACCGGCGGCTTGGCGAGCGGCCGCTCCCCCGCCTGGGCGGGCAGCACGGCCGGAGCGGCCGGGGCCGGAGCGACCGGAGCCGCCGGGGCCGGAGATGTTTCACGTGAAACCGGTGCCGCCGCGGCAGCGGGGGCGGCCGGCACGCGGCGGGCCCGGCGCTGGGCGCCGCCGGTGCGCGGCCCGTAGCCGACGAGCACCTCCCGGCGCTCGGGCACGGCCTCCGCCTCGGCGCCCGCCGAAGCCGCGGCCGCGGGTGCTGCGGCGGCGGGGGCGGGTGCGGCCGGGGCGGCACCCGCGACGGCGACCGCGATGATCGCGGTGCCGACGTCGACGGTGGAGCCCTCCGGGAAGAAGAGCGCTTCGACGACCCCGGTGAAGGGGATCGGCAGCTCGACCGCCGCCTTGGCGGTCTCGACCTCGCAGACGACCTGCCCGTCGGTGACGGTGTCGCCCGGCTTGACGTACCAGGAGAGGATCTCGGCCTCGGTGAGGCCCTCGCCCACGTCGGGCATGCGGAACTCGCGGAGCGAGCGTACTTCGGTGGTCATGGCGTCGCCCCTCTCAGTACGCGAGCGCGCGGTCGACGGCGTCGAGCACCCGGTCGAGGTCGGGCAGGAACGCCTCCTCGACACGGGACGGCGGGTACGGCGCGAAGTAGCCGCCGACCCGCAGGACCGGCGCCTCCAGGTGGTAGAAGCACCGCTCGGTGAGCCGGGCGGCGAGTTCGGCGCCCATGCCCAGGAAGACCGGTGCCTCGTGCACGACGATGCCGCGGCCGGTCCGCTTGACCGACTCCTCCAGCGTGGCGAAGTCGACCGGGGAGAGCGAGCGCAGGTCGACGACCTCCAGGCTGCGGCCGTCCTCCTGGGCCGCCGCGGCGGCCTCCTGGCAGACCTTCACCATCGGGCCGTACGTGATCAGCGTGGCGTCGGTGCCCGGGCGCACGATGCGCGCGGAGTGCAGGGACAGGTCGGAGGCGTCGCCGACATCGCCCTTGTCCCAGTAGCGCCGCTTGGGCTCCAGGAAGATCACCGGGTCGTCGGAGGCCACGGCCTCGCGCAGCATCCAGTGCGCGTCGTGCGCGTTGGACGGGGTGACGACCTTGAGGCCGGCGGTGTGCGCGAAGTACGCCTCGTGGGACTCGCTGTGGTGCTCCACCGCGCCGATGCCGCCGCCGTAGGGCATGCGGACGGTGATCGGGAGCTTCACGTTCCCGAGCGAGCGGGCGTGCATCTTGGCGAGCTGCGAGACGATCTGGTCGAAGGCCGGGTAGACGAAGCCGTCGAACTGGATCTCCACCACGGGGCGGTAGCCGCGCAGGGCCAGGCCGATGGCGGTGCCCATGATGCCGGACTCGGCGAGCGGGCTGTCGATGACCCGGTCCTCGCCGAAGTCCTTCTGCAGGCCGTCCGTGATGCGGAAGACGCCGCCGAGCTTGCCGATGTCCTCGCCCATGAGGAGGGTCTTCGGGTCGCTCTCCAGCGACCGGCGCAGGGCGTCGTTGAGCGCCTTCGCGATGCTGAGCCGCTCTGCCATCAGTGGTTCTCCCCGCCCTCGAAAGAGGCCGCGTAGGCCACGTACTCGGCCCGCTCCTCGTCCACCAGGCCGTGCGGCTCCGCGTAGACGTGGTCGAAGATCAGTGTCGGATCCGGGTCGGGCATGGAGCGCACGCCCTCGCGGACCCGCAGGCCGAGCGCCTCGCTCTCGGCCTCGACGCCCGCGAAGAACGCGTCGTCGGCGAAGCCCTCCTTGTCCAGGTGGGCCTTGAGGCGGGTGATCGGGTCCTTGGCCTTCCAGGCCTCGGTCTCCTCCGCGAGCCGGTAACGGGTCGGGTCGTCGGAGGTGGTGTGCGCGCCCATGCGGTAGGTGAACGCCTCGACGAGCACCGGGCCGTTGCCGCTGCGGGCGTGGTCGAGCGCCCAGCGGGTCACGGCGAGGCAGGCCAGCACGTCGTTGCCGTCCACCCGCACGCCGGGGAAGCCGAAGCCGGAGGCGCGGCGGTAGAGCGGGATGCGGGTCTGGTTGGTGGTGGGCTCGGAGATCGCCCACTGGTTGTTCTGGCAGAAGAACACCACGGGCGAGTTGTAGACCGCGGCGAAGGTGAACGCCTCGCTGACGTCGCCCTGGCTGGAGGCGCCGTCGCCGAAGTAGGCGATCACCGCGTCGTCCGCGCCGTCCTTGGTGATGCCCATCGCGTAGCCGGTCGCGTGCAGGGTCTGCGAGCCGATGACGATGGTGTAGAGGTGGAAGTTCTTCTCGTTCGGATCCCAGCCGCCGTGGTTCACGCCGCGGAACATGCCGAGCAGGTTCAGCGGGTCGACGTCGCGGCACCAGGCGACGCCGTGCTCGCGGTAGGTCGGGAAGGCGTAGTCGCCGGGGCGCATGGCCCGGCCCGAGCCGACCTGGGCCGCCTCCTGGCCGAGCAGCGAGGCCCACAGGCCGAGCTCGCCCTGCCGCTGCAGCAGGGTGGCCTCGGCGTCGAAGCGCCGGACCAGCACCAGGTCGCGGTAGAGCGCCCGGAGCTCGTCGGCGTCGACGGTCAGCGGGAACTCCGGGTTCTCGACCCGGTCGCCCTCCGGCGTGAGCAGCTGTACGAGTTCCGGCGCGGCGTCCGTGCCTGCGCGGAGGTTGTCAGGGACGCCGGGGGCGGCCTTCTTGCGCGCCCTCGCCGTGCTTTTGACGGTCACGTTCACTCCTCGGTCTGTCCGGCCGCCCGGGGTCGCCGGTGACCGGTCCGGTCACCTCCGGGCAAGGCGCGCTGGGTGTGCGCACCGGCTGCACGGCAGGTGGTGATCCTTTTCCGACGGCGTCCCTCACGAGAACGTTACCCAGCGCCGCCCCGTGGTGCGCCTGCGCTAGGACGTCCTACTTGTTCCGTGCGAGAGCCGCGGATGTGGTACGGGTCTCACGCTCGGCGCCGTCAGGACACCAGCGCACGGTATCCGGGCAGAGCTCTCCGCGTAAGGGGGTAGCGGGCATCGATTCGGTGTCCGCGATGCGGGCGTTCGTCCGGACCGTCCTCCGGGCCCGGCCGGGCGCAGGCAGGTCGGCACGGTGGCGTGGAAGGATTCGACCATGACTGGAAACGGACATATCAGGGTATTCCTCCTCGACGACCACGAGGTGGTCCGCCGGGGCGTGCACGACCTGCTCTCCACCGAGGACGACATCGAGGTGGTCGGCGAGGCCGGTACGGCGGCCGAGGCCCTCGCCCGCATCCCGGCCGTCACGCCGGACGTGGCCGTCCTGGACGTCCGGCTCCCGGACGGCAACGGCGTGGAGGTGTGCCGCGAGGTGCGCTCCCGCAGTCCCGAGGTGCGCTGCCTGATGCTGACCTCGTTCTCGGACGACGAGGCGCTCTTCGACTCGATCATGGCCGGCGCCTCCGGGTACGTCCTCAAGGCGATCCGCGGGACGGACCTGATCACCGCCGTCCGCGACGTCGCCGCCGGCCGGTCGCTGCTCGACCCGGTGGCCACCAGCCGCGTGCTGGAGCGCCTCCGCGAGGGCGGCGGGAAGGAGGACGAGCGGCTCGCCCGGCTGACGAAGCAGGAGCGGCGCATCCTCGACCTGATCGGCGAGGGGATGACCAACCGGCAGATCGGCAACGAGCTCCACCTGGCCGAGAAGACGGTCAAGAACTACGTGTCCAGCCTCCTCGCCAAGATGGGCATGGAGCGCCGCACCCAGGCCGCCGCGTACGTGGCGCGGAGCCGCCCGGCCGACCGCTGAAGCAGATCGCTGACGATCTGTCAAGCACCCCTTCCGGACAACACTACGCTCACTCCGTGATCCCCAGCCCGGCGTCCCCGCCCCACGTCCGCAGGGACGGTACGACCCTCGCCCTCGCCCGCACCCGTGCCGTCCCCGCCGCCCGGTCCGCCAGGACCGTCCGGCGGCCCCGCCCGGCCGGCGCCCCCGCCCGGCCCGACCCGACCGCACCGCCGCTCGGCACGCTCAGCCCGCCCGTCCCGTCCGCCGTGCTGGCCGCGGTGCTCGGCACGTACCGGACGGCTCCGCCCGTCTCCGTCCAGCCCGTGGCCGAGGGCCTGCTCAACCGCGGTTACCTGGTCACCACGGCGGACGCCCGCTACTTCCTGAAGTGCTACGTCGACCGCGCGACCGCCTCCCGGACGGCCGTGACCGCCCAGCACCGCGCGACGGCCGCGCTGCACGCCCGCGGACTGCCCGTGACGCCGCCGCTGGCGGGCCGGGACGGCTGCACCGTGACCACCCGCCGCGGCCGGCTCTTCGCGCTGTACCCCTGGGTGGAGGGCGCCCACCGGCACGGCGACGCGCTCGACCACCCGCAGTGCGCCGACCTGGGTGCCCTGCTGGGCCGGCTGCACGGCGCCCTCGTCGAGGCCTGCGGGCCCGTCCGGCAGCCCGCCGGGCGGCTCGCCGCCGACCCGGAGGAGACCGGCGCACTGGTCGCCGACCTGCGCCGGCGCATCGGGCCGCGGCCGGTCCCGGGGTCCTTCGACGCGCTCGCCGCGGAGCACCTCGGCGAACGCCTCGACCTGCTGGCGCAGCACGGCCGGCGCCGGCCGGGCCCCGACGAGGCCCCGCCCACCGGCTGGACGCACGGCGACTTCCATGGGCTCAACCTGCTCCACCGGGACGGACGCGTCACGGCCGTCCTCGACTGGGACAAGCTCGGCCTGCACCCCACCGCCGAGGAGGCGGTGCGCGCCGCCACCCTGGTCTTCAACGACCGCACCACCGGGGTGCTCGACCTCTGCCGGGTGCGGGCCTACGCGCGGGCCTACCGCGCCGAGGCGGCGGCCGGGCCGCCGGTGCTCGCCGCCGCCGTGCACCGGGTCTGGTGGGAGCGGCTGAACGACCTCTGGATGCTCCAGTGGCACTACCAGCGCGGGGACCACCGGGCCGACCCGCTCTTCCCCGCGGCCGCCGGCCAACTGCGCTGGTGGTGCGAGGAGTACGAGCAGGTGCTCGACGCCTTCACCAACTGACCGGTCAGTTGGTCAGCCCGTGGGTTCGGCCGTCGCGGTCGGCGTCGGGGTCGGGGTCGGGGTGTCGCTCGGCGGCGGCGTCGTCTTCGTCTCGGTCGGCGTGGGCGTCGGCGACGCGGTGTCGGTGGCCGAGGCCGAGGCCGACGGCGAGGCCGAGGCGCTCGGGCTGCCGGAGGGCTGGCGCGAACCGCTGAACGTCTCGCTCGGCCGGGAGGTGTCGACCTCCGAGGGCGTGCTGGTCGGCAGGGTCGGCTGGTCGGTCGGCCCGGCGGTGTCGACCGGCGCCGTGCTCTGGGTCGGGTTCGGGCCGGGGCCGTTGCCGCCGCCGTTGTTGTTGTTGAGCGCCAGGGCGATCCCGATGGACGCGGCCACCAGCACCGCCAGGACGCCCAGCACCCAGCGCCACGGGCTGCGCCCCGGCTCCGGCTCGTAGTCGTCCGGGCCGTCGCCGCCCCCGCCGTAGCCCGGGCCGACCGGCGGGTAGCCGCCGGACGGCGTCGAGTACGGCGTGGTGACCTGGTACGGGAGTGCCGTGGTCGGGTCGGCCGGGGCGGCCTGGCCGACCGGCTCGGTCATCGCGGTGCCGCCGCTCGGTGTGCCCGGGTATCCGGCGGCGCCGCCGTGGCCGCCCTGTCCGGCGGCGGCCAGCCCGGCCGCCGCGGCGGCCGCGGCCGCGGATCCGGCCGTGTAGCCGGCGCCCTGTTCGCCGTGCATGGTGCGCAGCGCGTGCTGGAGGTGCGCGCGGAACTCGTCCGCGGTCTGGAAGCGGTCGTCGGGGTTCTTGGCGAGCGAGCGCAGCACGAGGTCGTCGAGCCCGGCCGGTACCCGGCCGTTGGCGCGGGACGGCGGCACCGGCATGTCCTGGACGTGCTGGTAGACGACCGACAGCGGCGTCTCCCCGGTGAACGGCGGGCGCAGCGCCAGCAGTTCGTACAGCATGCAGCCGGCCGCGTAGAGGTCGGAGCGGTGGTCGACGGAGCGGCCGAGGGCCTGCTCGGGCGACAGGTACTGCGGGGTGCCCATGACCATGCCGGTCTGCGTCATGGTGCTCGCGGCGCCGGTGAGCGCGCGGGCGATGCCGAAGTCCATCACCTTGACGGCGCCGCCGGTCGTGATGATCACGTTGGCGGGCTTGATGTCGCGGTGGACGATGCCGTGCCGGTGGCTGTAGGCGAGGGCCTCCAGCACGCCGGCGATGATGATCAGCGCCTGGTCGACCGGCGGCGCCTCCTCGTCGACGAGGAGTTCGCGGACCGTCCGGCCCTCGACCAGTTCCATGACGATGTACGGCGTGGACTCGCCGTCCAGCACCTCCTCGCCGGTGTCGTAGACCGCCACGATCGAGTGGTGGTTGAGGGCGGCGACCGCGTGGGCCTCGCGCGTGAAGCGGAGGCGGGCGATGTCGTCCTCGGCGAGGTCGGCGCGGAGGAGCTTCACGGCCACGGTGCGGCCGAGGCGGACGTCCTGGGCGGCGAAGACCTCGGCCATGCCGCCGCGGCCGAGCCGGCCGGTGATCTGGTAGCGGCCGTCACCGAGCGTGCCGAGCACGGCCTTCGTGCCGCGGAACGGCGTCTGCCCGGACCGGCCCGACAGCACCTTCGTCTCCGCGGTCTCCGGCCCGGTGCCCGCCGCGTCCTCGGTGGAGGCCTCGACGTCCGTGTCCTCGCCGTCGTCGGGCCGCTCGGTCTGTGCCATCGCTCCTCGCCCCGGGCCCTCGCTCGGCGCGTAGTCGCCCTGTCGGTTACGTCCTGTGAAACGCTACCGCTTCGGCCCGGTCACCGTGGAACGGAAAGCCGGGCCGATGCCTCAGTGCCGACCGTCCCGGGGGAGTTCCCCCGCGACGGCCGCGGAGCGCGCCGACGACGAGCTGCTGCCGTAGTCGGTTCCCTTGTTCTGCTCGCCCTTGACCGCCGCAATCATCACGATGATGCCCGCGAGCAGGATCACGCCGAAAATCACACCGACGACGACGAGGGCCGTCGAGCACCCCGCGTTGTTGTTCGGCGCCTGCGGCTTGGCGACGAACGGGCGCTGCTGGGAGGGCATCGGACCGGTCGGGTGGGCCTGCTGCGGGAAGGGGCGCGGCGTCTGCAGCGGCTGGGGGAACGGCTGCGGCGTGTGCAGCGGCTGCGGGAACGGCTGCGGGGTGTGCGGTGCCTGCGGGAAGGGCTGCGGCGTGTGCGGTGCCTGCGGGTACGGCGGAGGCGTGCTCACCTGCGGCTGGTAGGGCTGCTGGACCTGCGGCGCGGGTGTCCGGATGTCGCCGCTCACCTGCGGGAAGTTGGTCAGCGACGGCGCGGCGCTCACCGAGCGCGGGCCCTCGCCGATCACCAGCGGGGTGGACGCCTGCAGGGGTGCGCCACCGGCCTGCGTGGCGGAGTTGACCCGCTCGACCTCGTCGCGCATCGCCTCCGCGGTCGGGAAGCGGTGCGCCGGGTCCTTGCGCAGCGCCCGCTCGACCAGGGCGTCGACCGCGGGGGTCACCGCCCGGTTGATCGTGGACGGCGCCGGCGGCGGCTCCTGCACGTGCTTGTACGCGATCGAGAAGGCCGAGTCGCCGTCGAACGGCAGGCCGCCGGTGAGCAGCTCGAAGAGCATGCAGCCCACCGAGTACAGGTCGGAGCGCGCGTCGACGCTCTTGCCGAGCGCCTGCTCGGGCGAGAGGTACTGCGGGGTGCCGACGACCATGCCGGTCTGGGTCATCGACGTGACGCCGGACTGCAGGGCGCGGGCGATGCCGAAGTCCATGACCTTGACGACGCCCTTGGTGTTGACCATGACGTTGCCCGGCTTGATGTCGCGGTGCACGAGGCCCTGGTCGTGCGAGGCCTCCAGCGCCGACAGCACCGCCGCGGTGATCTTCAGCGCCCGGTCGGTGGGCATCGCGCCGTGCTGGGCGACCGCCTCGTTGAGCACGTCGCGCAGGGCCTTGCCCTCGACGTACTCCATGACGATGTACGGCGTGGCCGCACCGTCGGCGGCCACGTCCTCGCCGCTGTCGTACACCTGCACGATGTTGATGTGCTGGAGCCGGGCGACGGCCTGCGCCTCGCGGCGGAAGCGCTCCTTGAACGAGGCCTCCCGGCCGAGTTCGGTGTGCAGGGTCTTCACGGCGACCTGACGGTCCAGCACGGTGTCGTACGCCAGGTGCACGGAGGCCATGCCGCCCTGCCCGAGCAGGCGCTGCAGCACGTACCGACCGTTGCCCAGGGCGTGGCCCTCGGCCGTGGTGGCGTCCTCGCTCATGTCCCCCTGCTTCCAGGTGTCGTCCGGCATGCCGGTCCCGCGGTCCCGCGGACCGCCGGCCCCCGCCGGTGGCGCGTCGGCCGCACGGCAGGGGCCCAGGGTATCGGCTCGCACCGACGTCATCGGGTGCAGGGGCACAGCTGTGTCCGGCCTGCAACGCGGTTGCCGAACACCTGCGACACACAGGGGTTACAGGTACGGGCCCGAACGGATTCCGCGGCCCGGCCCGAACTCCTCCTCACCCGGTTCGGCGCCCTGCAGACCGGGCGGCAGGGCTCGCCGCATCTGCTCCAACTGCGCCCGGGCCGCCATCTGCTGGGCGAAGAGCGCGGTCTGGATGCCGTGGAACAGCCCCTCCAGCCAGCCGACCAGCTGGGCCTGGGCGATGCGCAGCTCGGCCTCGGTGGGGATGGTGTCCTCGGTGAAGGGCAGGGAGAGGCGTTCGAGCTCCTCCACCAGCTCGGGGGCGAGCCCGAGCTCCAACTCCTTGATCGAGCTCGCGTGGATGTCCTTGAGCCGGGCACGGCTGGCCTCGTCGAGAGGAGCCGCCCGGACCTCCTCCAGCAGTTGCTTGATCATGCTGCCGATCCGCATGACCTTGGCCGGCTGCTCGACCATCTCGGTCACCGGCAGTTCGCGCGGCTCGAACTGGTCGTCACCGCGGCCGAAGCCTCCCGGAACGGCACCGACGGGCATGCCGTCGGGGCCGACGATCAGCACCTTCGGGTTGTCGTCCGGCTGCCCGTCCGACGCCTCGTAGGCCTGCTGCGGAGAGCGCTCGTTCATCGGGTTCGTCATGCCAGGCATTCTCCCCCACCGGGCGTGGCGCCGGGAGGCCCCGGGGATCTTGCCGGGCCGGAACAGGCCGTCCGGCGGGCCCGGTCAGCCCCGGCGCAGCCGCAGGCCGACGAGCGCGAGTCCGCAGCCGATGAGGGTCAGCCCCGCACCGAGCGGCAGCTGCCGGGTGGACGCGTCGGACCAGCGCAGCGGCGCGGCGAGCCCGGTCGCGGCCGGCGGCACGGCGTCCGCGGCGACGGTGGCGGCGGGCTCCTCCGCGGGCGTGCCGGACGTGCCGGACGCACCGGGTCCGTCGGGGAGGACGGCGGCGGGGGTCTCGGCGGCCGGAGCGGGCCCGTGCCGGTCGAGCGCCGCGGCGGATCCGCTCCGGTCGTGCGGGCCGGCGGCGGAGTGCGCGGCCTTCGGCCGGACGGCGACGGTGGTGGCGACGGCGGCGGCCGAGGACGGAGCCGCCGGTGCGGTGGACGCCGCCGCCTCGTCGTCGCAGGGCTCCTCGGCGGGGGCCTCCGCCGCGCCGGCACCGGCATCGGCGGGTTCCTCCGCCGGCTGCTGGGCGGCGCCGGCGGACGGCCCGGACCCAGGTTGCTGCGCCGGCCCCTGGCCGGGGCCGGAGTCGGGTTCCGGCACGGTGGCCGGGGAGTGCGGGCGCGGCCCGGAGGGGAGGCCGGACATGCCGGAACCCCCCGACGGCGACGAGAACGGCCCGGGCAGGCCGAGGCCGGGTATGCCGTCGGGCAGGCCGGTGCCGGGCGCGGCCGGGTCCGGCACGCCCGGGTCCGGTACGCCGTGGCCGGCCGCGCCGGCGGTGGTCGCGCCGGGACCGGGGAGGGCGGACGCCGCCTGCTGGACGGCCCCTTCGACGGCTTCGTGCACCTCGTGCGGGACGGTCCGCCCCGGCGTGTGCAGGCCGGGGGGCGTACCGGCCTGACCGGCCGGGGCCGGGGCCGCCAGCAGTAGCGGCAGGGCGATGCCCGCACCGGTGACGGCGGCCCAGCGGCGGGTGGAGGGGAGCGCGGACGAGAGGGCGCGGAACGCGTACGGAAGTGCAGCCACAGCGGGAAGTCCTTCCGACGAGCGGTCGCACGAGGGCACGACCGGCGGCGGGACAGCTCCGCACCAGAGTCACACAATCCGACAATCCGGGCATGTCGTACACCCACGCTCCGCGCCGCCGCACACCGCCGCCACGGTCGGCCCCGCCCCCGCACCACCGGCGTCACCCCGCCGGAGCGGCCCGCCCGGTCAGCCCACCCGCAGCACGACCTTGCCGACGTGACCGCTCCGCTCGACCAGCCGGTGCGCCTCGGCCGCGTCCTCGACCGGCAGCACCCCGTGCACCACCGGCCGCACCACGCCGGACTCCACCAGCGGCCACACGTGCTCGCGCACCGCGGCGACGATCGCCGCCTTCTCCTCCAGCGGGCGTCCGCGCAGGTTGGTCGCCACCACCGCGGCCCGCTTGCGCAGCAGCGAGTTGAGGTCGATCTCGCCCTTGACGCCGCCCTGAAGGCCGATGATCACCAGACGCCCGTTGACGGCCAGCGCGTCCACGTTCCGCTGCAGGTACCGGGCACCCATGATGTCGAGGATCACGTCCGCGCCGCCCCCGCCGGTGGCCTCCCGCAGGGCCTCGACGAAGTCCTGCTCCCGGTAGTCGATCAGCACGTCCGCACCGAGCTCGGCACACCGCGCCAGCTTCTCCCGGCTGCCCGCCGTCACCGCCACCCGCGCCCCGACCGCCTTCGCCAGCTGGATCGCCATCGTGCCGATGCCGCTGGCACCGCCGTGCACCAGCACCGTCTCGCCGGGGCGCAGCTGCGCCAGCATGAAGACGTTCGACCAGACCGTGCACGCCACCTCGGGCAGCGCCGCGGCCTGCTCCGCGTCCAGGCCGGCGGGCCTCGGCAGCAGCTGGCCCGTCGGCACGACCACCCGCTGCGCGTAACCGCCGCCGGTGAGCAGCGCGCACACCTCGTCGCCCACGGCCCAGCCCGCGACGTTCGGGCCCACGGCGGCGATCCGGCCCGCGCACTCCAGGCCCGGGTAGGGCGAGGAGCCGGGCGGGGGCTCGTAGAAGCCCTGCCGCTGGAGCAGGTCGGCGCGGTTGACGGCACTGGCCGCGACCTCGACGAGGACCTCGCCCGCGCCCGGTTCCGGGTCGGGCACCTCGGCCCAGGTCAGTACCTCGGGGCCGCCCGGCCGGGGAATGGTGATGGCTCGCATGCCGCCACGCTACGCGGGACGCCCCCGCCTGCGGCGGGCGGCCCGCCGGGCACCGCCCCCGCCGTCAGCCGCCGCTGACCGACCGTTGGATGGCGATGACCCGGTCGGTGATCTGCAGCACCGCGACCTCGGGGTTCGTGTAGTTGAGCACCCGGCGGCCGCGGACGACCGCCACGACGAGGTCCTCGCACGCCCGCGGGCTGTGCCCCGCCTCCGCCCGCGTGACCGGGCGTTCGACCAGGTCGAGGCTGCGGCCGACGGTCAGCAGGTCCTCCATGACGGCGCCCGCGTGCGGGCTGAGGATCGACATGCCGAGCAGGCGCCCCGCCGAACTCGAACTCGTCACGACGACGTCGGCGCCGCTCTGGCGCAGCAGCGGCGCGTTCTCGTCCTCGCGGACGGCGGCGACCAGCACCGCCGCGGAGTTCAGCTGGCGGGCCGTCAGGGCGACCAGCACCGCGGTGTCGTCGCGGTCCGGGGCGATCACCACCTTCTCCGCACGCGGCAGTTCGGCCCGGAGCAGCGTGTCCGTGCGGGTGGCGTCGCCCAGCACCCCGGACAGGCCGTCCCGGTTGGCGTGGTCGATCGCCTTGCGCTGCGGGTCGACGACCACGATCGACTCCTTGCGGACCCCCTGGCCGAGCAGCGCGGTGACCGCGGCACGGCCCTTGGTGCCGTACCCGACGACGACGGTGTGCTCCCGCACGGACGCCTCCAGCGCTCTGCCCGACCCGGACGGCACGGCGCCGCCGGGAGCCGACCCTATCGCCGCGGACCGCACGACCTGCGTGTGGCGGTGGCCCCGGAGGGCGCGCCCCGCCATGCTGGTCCGCGTGAATCACGGTACAGAGCCCTCCGGAACGCACGGCAGGATCCCGCGGCGGCGCCGCCGCGCGGAGCGGCACGAGGAGAGCGGGGTGGAGTCGGGCGGCCGGGTGTCGCTGCCCACCCGCACCGCTCCCCCGCCCATGCGCCAGGTGTCGCGGCGGCTGCTGCTCGCCCTGGCCGTGCTGATCGCGACCACCCTGACGGTCTGGCTCGACCGCGGCGGCTACAAGGACAGCGCCGACTCCGCGGTCGACTTCCTGGACGCCGCCTACTACGCCACCGTCACCCTCTCGACCACGGGCTACGGCGACATCACCCCGGTCAGCGACAGCGCCCGGCTGGTCAACATCCTGGTGATCACACCGCTGCGGGTGCTCTTCCTGATCATCCTGGTCGGCACCACCCTGGAGGTGCTCACCGAACGCACCCGCCAGCAGTGGCGGATCGGACGCTGGCGGTCGACCGTCAGCGACCACACCGTGGTGATCGGGTACGGCACCAAGGGCCGCGCCGCGGTCACCGCGCTGCTCGGCCAGGGCGTCCACAAGGAGTCGATCGTGGTCGTCGACCCGCAGCAGAAGGTCGTCGACCAGGCCTCCCTGGACGGGCTGGTCGGCGTCGTCGGGGACGGCACCCGCAGCGAGACCCTGCAGCGCGCCGAACTCCCCCGCGCCGCCCGCATCGTGGTGGCTCCGGAGCGCGACGACACCGCGGTGCTCGTCACCCTCACGGCCCGCCAGCTCAACAAGGCCGCCACCGTCGTCGCCGCCGTCCGCGAGGACGAGAACGCGCCGCTGCTGCGGCAGAGCGGCGCCGACGTCGTCGTGACGAGTTCGAGTTCGGCGGGGCGCCTGCTCGGCATGTCGATCCTCAGCCCGCACGCGGGCGCCGTCATGGAGGACCTGCTGACGTACGGCAGCGGCCTCGACGTGTCGGAGCGGCCGGTCACGGCGGCCGAGGCGGGACGCAGCCCGCGGGAGTGCGAGGACCTCGTCGTGGCGGTCGTCCGCGGCCGGCAGGTGCTCGCCTACACCGACCCGGAGGCTGCGGCGCTTCGCCCGGCCGACCGGCTCATCGTCATCCGCGACGCCGTCCACCACCAGGTCTGACGGGCCCGGCCGGGTCACGGCAGGGCGAGCACCTCCGCCGGGCCGCCCGCCCGGACCCCGCCCGGCGGCACCACGGCGACGGCCTCCGCGACCGCGAGGCCGCGCAGCATCGCCGGTCCGTCGAACGGCAGCGGCACCAGGCCGTCGGCGGTCCGCACCACCGGCACCAGCCGGGTGTCCGCGGGGTGCCCCGGCAGGTCGACGGCGGCGCTCTCGGTGCGGCGGCGCGGCGCCGGCCGGCCGGCCAGTGCGTGCAGCAGGGGCAGTGCCAGGGTGAGCGCCCCGGCCGCGGCGGCCAGCGGGTTGCCGGGCAGCCCGACCAGGTGGCCGCCGCCGGGCAGCGCCGCGAGCAGCATGGGGTGCCCGGGCCGTACGGCGACACCGTCGACCAGCAGCCGGGCCCCTTCCCCGGCCAGCACGGGGTGCAGGAAGTCCGCCGGGCCGGAAGCCGTACCGCCGGTGGTGACGACCACGTCGGCGGACGCGTGCCGGACGGCGTCGCGCAGCAGCGCCCGGTCGTCGCCGATCCGGCGGCAGCCGGTGACCTCGGCCCCCGCGGCGGCCAGCCACGGCGGCAGCAGCGGGCCCAGGGCGTCCCGCACCCGGCCGGGGCCCGGCACGCCGGAGTCCTGGAGCTCGTCGCCGAGGAGGAGCAGCTCGACGGTCGGCCGGCGGCGCACCGTCAGCCGGTCGTGGCCCGCGGCGGCGGCCAGGCCGAGCACCGCCGCGGTCACGGGGGTGCCGGCGGGCAGCAGCACCTCGCCGCGGCGGCACTCCTGGCCGCGCGGCCGGACGTCCTGCCCCGGCCCGACCTGCCCGTGCAGCAGGCCGTGCACGAGCCGCCCGTGCTCGCGGCGCAGCACGCCGGTCGCACCGGGCGGCAGCTGCGCACCGGTGGCGATCTCCACCGCGCAGCCGTCGGCCAGCGGGGCGGGGGTGCTGCCGGCCAGCAGGCGCCCGGCCGACCGCCACGGCCCGGGGCCGGCGACGGCCCAGCCGTCCATGGCGGAGGTGTCGAAGCCCGGCAGGTCGGTGACGGCGGTGAGCGGTTCGGCGAGGGTGCGGCCGAGGGCTGCCGCCGGCTCCACCTGCTCGGCCGGGAGCGGCGCCGGGGCGGCCCGGCGGGCCTCCCGGCGGGCCTCCGGCCACGGGCGGTCACGGGCGGGGCCGGGTGCGCCGGGTGCGCCGGGTGCGCCGGTCTCGGCGGCGGGGCCGTCCACGCGGGCCAGGCCGCCGTTCACGGCCCCTCCGGCGGGGCGTCGGCCACCCAGCGGTCGGCGAGGGCCCGGGCCCGGGCGGAGGCCTCGGCGACGGCTTCGGGGCCGCCGCCGCGGGCCGCGGCCGCGTACCCCACCAGGAAGGCGGTCAGCGGCGCACCGGGCCGGGCGACCCCGTGCGCGACCACCCGGGCCAGGTCGAGCAGGCCCGGTACGTCGACGTCGAGGTCGATGCCCAGCTCGGTGCAGACCTCGGTGATCCAGTCATCCAGCGTGCGCTCCATGGCCCCATGCTGCCCGATGGCCGTTCCGCGGGCGGTGGCGCCACCGTGAGCGGGGCGCTTCGTTTCGCTCACCGCCGGGGGACGCCCGTGGTGAGCAGGGGCTGCGTACCCGGTCCGCACGGGCCCGGCGGGCTCAGGGCGGGACGGGCTCAGGGCCGGGCGGCGCGGGCCCGCGCGAGCGCGAGGTCGTCCCAGGTGTCGCAGTCGAGGGCGACCGCTCCGGTGTCGGGCACCCGGACGGTCCGCAGTCCACCGGTCAGCCGGCGCAGGGGGCGGTGCGCGGGGGTGCCGAGCGCGGCCAGGGCCGCCCGGAGGGCGTCCGTCCGGTAGGCGGCGGTGAGGGGCTGGTCGCGGCCGTCCGCGTCGACCAGCACGGCGGCCTGCGCCTGCGGGTCGTCGTCGAGGGCGGCGAGCAGCCGCCGCAGGGTGGCCGGGTCGAGGAAGGGCAGGTCGGCGGCGAGCAGCAGCACCCGTCCGGCGGTCACCTCGGCCAGGCCGGCGGCGACCGCGGCGACCGGCCCGCCGCCCGCCGGTTCCTCGCGGGCCCACCGCACGCCCGGCCGGGCGACCGGACGGGCGGGACCGACCACCACGGTGGTGCGGGCACCGGCGCAGGCGTCGAGCACCCGGTCGAGCAGCGTACGGCCGCCGACCTCCAGGCCGGGCTTGTCCGCGCCGCCGAGCCGTCCTGCGGCGCCCCCGGCGGGCACGATCACGTCGAAGACCGTCATGCGGCCAGTATCCGCCGGTGCGGCGGGGCCCGTCCGGGTTTCAGTCCTCGTCGACGATCTCCGCGTCGACGATCTCGCCGTCCTCGGGCGGGGCCGTGTTGGCGGCGGCACCGAGCTCCAGGATGGCGGGCAGGGTGAGGGCGCCGTAGCGCTCGTTCATGGCCGCGGCGAGCGCCTCGGCGTCGTGCGGGTGCGCGGCGAGCGCCCGGTCGAAGTCCTGGAGGTACTCGCCGGTGAAGGAGAGCACCCGCAGCGCGTCGTCGTCGGCACCCGGGGCGCGGTGCCCGGCGACGACCCGGTCGACGCCGAGGTCGGCGATCCGGGCGAGGTTGTGGGCCCAGTCGATCCGCCGGTACGGGTCGGTGTCGGCCGTCCACACGTGGGTGCCGTTGTAGACGAAGTCGCCCGCCAGCACGGTGCGGATGCCGGGGACGTGCACGATCGTGGAGTCCTCGCAGTCGCCCTGGCCGAGCGGCAGCACGTGGATCAGCTGCTGGTCGACCATCAGCGGCTGCGGCAGCAGCGGGGCCGGCAGCAGCGGCTGGTCGGGGATGTCGTCGCCGTAGACCGGCTTCCACTCGGCGACCTTGGCGGCACCGGTGCGGGCGATGCCGTCCACCACGCCCGGGGCGGCCAGCAGCCGCGCGCCGGGGAAGAGGCGCAGCACCTCCTCGGCCCCGAAGTAGTGGTCCGGGTGGCGGTGGGTGACGACGATGGCGAGGAGCGTGCGTCCCTTGCCGGCGATCCACTCGGCGAGTTCGCGGCCGGCGCTGCGGGTGAGCTGGGCGTCGACGAGGATCGCGGTGCTCACGCCCATGATCAGCGTGGAGGTGGCGAAGAAGGCGCTCTCCGGCCCGGTGAAGACGTCGATCTCCAGCGGGGGCGGCGACGGGTGGCCCGGCCCGGGGACCGCGCGGTCGGGTCCGGCGGTCTCGTCGGGCGGGTTGGGCGTCACGTCGGCTCCCTCGTCGGCGCGGCGGGCCCGGACGGGCCGCTCGTCGCGCACCAGCTTGGGCGGTGGGGAGCCGGATCGCCGGTCAGGCGCGCCCGGGAGGGTGGCCTCGGCCACCGCCCGGGCGCGACCGGTTCGCCCCCGCACCACGGCCTCCGGTCAGGCCGGGACGCCTGCGCCGACGGCCTGGGCGCGGGCGGCGGCGTCGACGAGCGCCTGCGCCTTGGAGGCGTCGGCCAGGTCGGTGAACTCGGCCATCGCCGGGTTGACGCGGGCCAGCGTGAACTCGGGCACCACGAAGTCGACCTCCAGGGCGAGCATGCCGGTCAGCACCTTCTCCAGGTACGTGGTGACGAACTCGAAGCTCTCGCGGGGCGTGCCCGGCCCGTACGCGCCGCCGCGGGAGGAGACCACGGTGACCGGGGTGCCGGCCGCCGAGGGCTGCTCGCCGGCGCTGCGGCCCATGAGGATCACCTGGTCCAGCCACGCCTTGAGGCTGGAGGGGATCGTGAAGTTGTACATCGGGGTGCCGATCACCACGGCGTCGGCCTGCTCCAGCTCGGAGATCAGGCGGTCGCGGAGGTCGTGCGCCTCCTGCTGCTCGGGGCTGCGGTGCTCGGCCGGGACGAAGCCCGCGGTGATCCCGGCGGCGTCGAGGTGCGGCAGGGGCTCGGCGGCGAGGTCGCGGTAGATCACGGTGGCGCCGGGGTTGGCGGCCTCCCAGGCGGCCCGGTAGGCGGCACTGACCTCGCGGGAGACGGAACCCTCGGAGAGCGCGGACGAGTCGATGTGCAGCAGCGTGGGCATCAGAGCATCCCTTTCGATAGTTGCTGCAATATTCTCTGCAGCTGCCAAAACAGTAGCAGCTTACTTTTCTATAGTCACTGGCGCCGGGGCAGTACGCTGGACCCCATGACCCAGGAATCGGCACCGCCGCACCCCGCGTGCACCGGGGTGGACGTCACCATCACCCGGGTCTTCGCACTCCTCGGCAAACGCTGGACCGGCCTCGTCGTCGCCGTCCTCGCGCACGGCCCCGGCCACTTCTCCGAGCTGCGCCGCGCCATCCCCGGCATCAGCGAACGGATGCTCTCCGACCGTCTCACCGAACTCGCCGAAGCCGGCCTCGTCGTCCGCGAGGTCGAGGCCGGCCCGCCGCTGCGCGTCCGCTACCGCCTCACCGAATCCGGCTGCGCCCTCGGCCCCGCCATGGCGGAGCTGCGCAGCTGGGCCGAGCAGTACCTGCCCCCGACACCCCCCGGCGTCTGCTGACGCCCAGGACACGCGGAGCGCCCCGGACACGCAGAACGCCCCGGCGCCGCGGGCCGACGGAATCGTCGTCCCTGCAGCGCCGGGGCGTTCCCGGGTGGGGTGGGTGTCAGGTGGTGCGGTTCCTGCGGGTGATCTTGTCGATGCGGGCGCCGATGCCCCAGGCGGTGACGCGCCAGAGGGCTTCGACGACGATGTTGCGGCTCATCTTGGAGGCGCCGTGTTCGCGTTCGACGAAGGTGATGGGGACTT